>JAQGNC010000546.1 GCA_028292065.1 Betaproteobacteria bacterium | reverse complement strand
ATCGCCCCGAAGTTCTTCTGCGCGATCAGGCGCCCGTTGTGCGCATAGCGCAGGAGCTTGTTCGCGTTGGGGCCGAAATCGAAGGTGCCGACGTAGAGGTCGCGGGTCGCAGGGTTGGCGGTGATGCCTTCGGGAAAGCGCACCCCGTCGGGCAGGGTCACGAAGCGCTCGACCGCGTCGCGGCGGCCGGAGCGGTCGTCGGAGCGGTCATCGGCGAGACTGCTGCCGGCGTTGAGCAGGAAGACGGCGATGAGCGGCAAGAGCATGCGGCACTTTCGGAACGGTTTCATGAGCGCCTCCAATGTTGCTGCGATTGACTGCAAAGGGCCGGACGGGAAGTGCCGCGCTTGTGTTGTTGAGTTGGATGCGGCGCTAACGATGGTGCCCATACGGTGCGGGCGGGTCAAGCATGCGCCGCGAGCCGCCGCTGCTGCGCTGCGGCTCGCCGCTACGAGGGCACGTAGAACGCGTCCGCCCACTCCGGATGGCTGCGTCTTTCGTCCTCGATGTAAGTGCACAGGGCGTAGATCCTGAAGCCTTCCTTGCGCGCGTCTTCCACCATGCGGGTCAGCAACGCGAGCGCGACACCCTGGCCTTCGAGCGACGGGGTGGTCTCGGTGCGCTCGGCGATGACGAGGTCGGGGCGCTCCCGTTTGTAATTGAGCCGGGCGATGCCGTGGACGCCCGGCACGGTGCCGACGTAGGTGCCGCGGGTCTTGTAGTCCTGACGCTGGATGGTGACCGGTTCCATCGAATCATTATAGGCGCGGCGGCGGCACGGCATAATCGGGCATGATCATTCACGCGGTAGACGGCACCTACGAGCTTTTCCGGCACTTCTACGGGCTGCGCCGTTTCAATAAAGGGGAGGACCGGCCTTACGGCGCGGTCGTCGGCGTGCTGCAGACGGTGCTGCAGATGATCGAGTCCGGAGCGACGCACGTCGGCGTCGCGACCGACCACGTCATCGAATCGTTTCGCAACCGGATGTGGGCGGGCTACAAGACCGGCGAAGGCATCGAGCCTGCGCTGCTCGCGCAGTTCCATCCGCTCGAGGAAGCGCTCACAGCCATGGGCGTCGCGGTCTGGCCGATGACCGAGCTCGAGGCGGACGACGCGCTGGCGTCCGCCGCACGCATCGCGTCGGAGGACGAGCGCGTACAGAGAGTCGGCATCTGGACCCCCGACAAGGATCTCGCGCAATGCGTGCGCGGCGAGCGCGTGGTGCAGATGGACCGCAAGGGCAAGACGATCCGCGACGCTGAAGGGGTGCGGGAAAAGTTCGGCGTGGAGCCCGTCCTCATCCCCGATTATCTCGCGCTCGTCGGGGACGCCGCCGACGGGTATCCGGGCATCGCGGGAATCGGGGCGGTGACCGCCGCACGGCTCCTCAACAAGCACGGCGCCATCGAAAGCTTTCCGCCCGCGGTGCTCGGAGACAGCCGCGAGCTCGCGCTCCTCTTCAAGGACCTCGCGACGCTGAGGACCGACGCGCCGCTATTCGCGGACGTCGACGAGCTGCGGTGGAGCGGCCCGACGAGCGCGTTTGGCGAATGGGCGGAGCGCATCGAAGCGCCCCGAATGCTCGAGCGCGCGCTGAAGGCGCAGGGGGCGGTGGGGCACGCCTGAGCCGCGCTACGGCGATGCTTTCATGAACATCTACGGCTGTCATCGCGAGGAGCCGCGATAGTGCGACGCGGCGATCCCGTGGCGCACGTTAAAGCGCGTCCGTTCGCAACGGAATCGCCCTTCGGCAAGGCGCAAGACAGGCTTCGTCCCTACGGCCTGTGGCAATGACAGTGGGGAGGTGCTGGAGCCTTACGCCGGCTGCCCCTCGAGCAGGAGCTTCACCACTTCAGGAACGATCGCAGCGGCGCGCTCGTCGAGCTGAGCGTCGTTGAGGTTCGCGATCGGGTGCGGCATCGCGAGAAAGCGAAAGTCCGGAAGACCCCACGTGCGCGCCATCGCCGCGCCGGTCACCTTGAACACGTCGGTCACGATCGAAGCCGACGGAATCCCGTGCTGTTCGAAAACGATGCTGTCGAGGACACTCCCCGACGAGCACGACCCTCAATCGCCGACGCCGGCGATGATCACATCGCAGCCCGCCTTGTATTCCTCGACGATCTCCGCGTGCGGCGCCGCGCCCGCGCTCTTCTTCCTGCGGATGAGGTGAGCTTTCGCGCCGTGGTCGCGCTCGAGTATTCCCGCGATGCGCAGCAGGAGCTGATCGGAGTTGTGCTTGGTGTTGTCGACCAGGCCGATGCGCAGGCCTGCGAGCGACGTGGGACGCGCCGCGTAGGCGATGCGCCGCGCGCTGACTTCGGTGGTGGGGTCGTAGATCTGGATGGGCATGGTGTTGCCTCCGCTGTTTGTGCCTCAGGCAACGGCGCCTGAGCTGCTTCGTAGGAACCACCCCCACCCTGACCCTCCCCCTGAAGGGGAGGGGACGACAGGCGCAGCGCGCCTGCAAAAACTCTCCGTCCCCTTCAGGGGGAAGGTCGGGATGGGGGTGGTT
>JAQGNC010000538.1 GCA_028292065.1 Betaproteobacteria bacterium | reverse complement strand
CTCGCCCCGCGTGAGGGGAAAGGGCCGGGGAGTGGGGACGTCGCTTCATCCCTGTTGCGTCTTCACGCGCATCGGCGGCCACGGCTCGGCCGCGGGATTACGCGGCTCGTCGAATCCGCTGCGTGCGTGCGCCGCGGCCAGTGCGGCTGCGATGACGTCTTCTCGATAGTCGCGCACTGCCTTGCCGAGCCCCGCCGCGCGGGCGATGGCGAGGATTTCGCTTTTTTCCATGGGTGTCCTTTGAGTGTTCACGCTTCGACCGTGTCGCTCTGCGACGCTCAGCGCGAACGGTGTGGTGTCCCTCGCGCGACGGTCGGTACCGCGTGTCGCGGCGCGTCGGGGTCAGGCCATTATGCCCGCCTCGAACGCCCCATGCGCGTCCTCGCGGTGCCGGTGAGACGCCGCGTGCCTGGGTTATCCTCTGCCCTCGCGAATCAAGTGCAGGACTCGAGGAGAGCGGGTGCCGAACGACCACACCATCGAAGAGACGATTGAAACGCGCGACGGCATGCGCGTCCACTGGGATGCGCCGATTCCGGCGGATGACGGCGTGGTGCTGCGCGCCGATGTGTTCCGTCCAGTGGACGACGGCAGATATCCCGCGATCCTCACCTACGGCCCGTACGGCAAAGGGCTCGCGTTCCAGGAAGGCAACAAAGCCGCGTGGGACCGTCTCGTCGTGGCGCACCCGGACATCCTCGAAGGCTCGAGCAACCAGTACCAGTCGTGGGAGCTCGTCGACCCCGAGAAGTGGGTGCCGGACGGCTACGCGGTCGTGCGCATCGATTCGCGAGGCACCGGTCGCTCGCCGGGTTTCATCGACCCGTGGTCGCCGCGCGAGACGCTCGACTTCTACCAGTGCATCGAATGGGCGGCGGCGCAGCCGTGGTGCAACGGGAAGATCGGGCTCAATGGCATCTCGTACTACGCGATGAACGCGTGGCAGGTCGCGTGTCTGAAACCGCCGCATCTCACCGCGATCTGCACGTGGGAAGGCGCGGGCGATTACTACCGCGAAGCGACTCGCCACGGCGGCATCTTCAGCGAGTTCATGACCAACTGGCTGCCGCGCGCGGTCAAGCGCGTGCAGCACGGCCTCGGCGACAAAGGCCCTCGCAGCGCAGTCACGGGCGAGCTCGTGTGCGGCCCCGCGCTGCCGCAGGACGTGCTCGACAACAATCGCATCGACATCGAAGCGTGGATGCTCGAGCACCCGTTCGACGACGAAGCACATCGCGCGCGCTCGCCCGACTGGGCACAAGTCACCGTGCCTTTCCTCTCCGCGGCGAACTGGGGCGGGCAGGGCCTGCACACGCGGGGCAATTTCGAAGGCTTCGTCAACGCCGCGTCGACTGAGAAATGGCTCGAAGCGCACGGCGGCGCGCACTGGGAAAGCTTCTATACCCAAGACGGCGAGCGCATGCAGAAGCGCTTCTTCGGCCACTATCTCAAAGGCGAGGACACCGGCTGGAAAGAGCAGCCGCGGGTCACGCTCAAGGTGCGCCACGTGAATCGCTTCGTCGAGCGCGCCGAGAACGAGTGGCCGCTCGCCCGCACGCAGTGGACGAAGCTCTACCTCGACCCGTCGGACTGCAGCCTGCGGCTTGATCCGCCTGATGCAACCACGCGCATCGACTATCAGACGACAGGTCCGGGCGTCATGTTCCTCACCCCGCCGCTCGACCGTGAGATGGAGATCACCGGTCCTGTCGCCGCGAAGATCTTCCTGTCGTCCGACACGACCGACGCCGATCTCTTTCTCGTGCTGCGAGTCTTCACGCCCGACGGCAGGGAGATCACGTTCATGGGCTCGAACGACCCGCGCACCCCGGTCGGCATCGGCTGGCTGCGCGCGTCGCACCGCGAGCTCGATCCGCAGAAGACGCTGCCGTATCGCCCTTACCACCCGCACCAGCATTCGCAGCCGCTCACGCCAGGCGAGGCGGTCGAGCTCGACGTCGAAATATGGCCGACGTCGATCGTGGTGCCGGCGGGCTATCGCATCGGCCTTTCGGTGCGCGGTAGGGATTACGAGTACCCGGGGCCGCCGCTGTCGATTCCCGGTGTGCTCTATACGCTGACCGGCGTCGGTCCTTTCCTGCACACGCACCCCAAAGATCGTCCGCCCGACGTTTTCGGCGGCACGAACACGCTTCACTTCAGCGCGGCACAGACGCCTTACGTGCTGCTGCCGGTCATTCCTTCGGAGAAGAACTAGATGAAATCCGCAATACGCGCCGCCGCAGCGCTCGCCGTGTGTGTCGCCGCGACCGCCGCGACCGCGCAGACCTATCCCAGCCGACCGATCCGCTTCATCGTCCCGTTCGCGGCGGGGAGCGCGCCCGACCACATCGCGCGCACCTTCGGCGAGCACATGCAGAAGTCGCTCGGCCAGACGATCGTCGTCGACAACCGCCCCGGCGCGCAAGGCATCATCGGCGCGGTCGAAGCAGTGAAGAGCACGCCCGACGGTTACACGATCTTCGGCGGCAGCAACACGACGATCGCGGCGAACCCGAGCCTCTTCAGGAAGCTCCCATACGATCCGCAGAAAGATTTCATCCCGGTCGCGAGCTTCATCCATTCGGCGCTGATGCTCGTCGTGAGCCCGAGCTTCCCCGCGCGTAATACCGCCGAGTTTCTCGCGTATGCGAAAGCGCGTCCGGGGCAGCTCTCCGGCGGCTACGCGTCGGCCGGCATGCAGGTGTCGATCGCGGAGTTGAAAGCACTCGGCGGCATCAGCACGCTCGAGGTTCCTTACAAAGGCGTGCCGCAGGCGGTCACCGACGTGCTCGGCGGGCAGATCGCTTTCACGTTCGCCGATTACGCGGTCGCGTTCCAGCAGGTCAAAGCGGGCAAGCTCAAAGGCCTCGCGGTGACTTCGCGCAATCGCTCGCCGCTCGCACCGGAAATCCCCGCCCTCGCCGAGTCGCTTCCGGGTTTCGACGTGAGCGTGTGGAACGGTCTTTTCGTGCGCACCGGAACGCCTCGCGATGTGGTGCAGAAGCTCTACGACGCCGCGCACAAAGCGGTCACAGCGCCGGACGTGGTCGCCAAGCTCAACGTCGCCGGACAGGAAGCCGCCCCCATGAAGCCGGAGGAATTCCGCGCGTTCGTGCCGAAGGAGATCGCGAAGTGGGCCGCGCAGATCAAGCGCGCCGGCATACAGCCGGAATGAGCGAGCGATAATGGAAACAACGCGCAAACGCATCGCGGTCTTCTCCGGACCGACCGCGACGGTGCAGAACACCGTTCCGCTCGTCACGAGCAACAAGGCGCGCCGCAAATACGGGCTGCCGCTGCTGACGAGGCGCGACGGCACGCCGATCGCGCACGACCAGTTGCGCCCGCAGCGCCTCGCCGCGCGGGTCACCGTTTACGTACGCCAGTTCAGCGCGCATCCGCTCGAGCACGACGCGGCCGAGCTCTATGGTCCTCCCGATGGTTACGTCGACGCGCACGGCGTCTTCAGCCGCGACCGCAGGGGCGAGGCCGACGTCGCGGTCTACGAGGTGACGCTCGATCCCGACGACGGTCTTTACCTCCTGCCGTACATGGCGCGCCAGGCCGACGGCAAACCGTGGGACGACGACACCGCGCATCCGGGTGCTCCGGCGCATCTGTCGCGCCAGCCTTTTCTTCCCGACGCGTCGCGGCTCTTCGAGGAGATCGATCGCTTCGGGCTGCACGAAGTGAGCGGGATGAACAACCTGCTCTCGGGCAAGTCGGATTTCGACTTCATCCGTGTCGTGCCCTCCGCTGGTTACAAGAAAGGCCGGAGCGCCGCCGAGCGGACTGACCTGGGAGAAGGCGACATCGCGCCCGAGCGCATCGGCGAGGACTTCTTCAACTATCGGCCTTTTCACCTGTGGCGCGACCCGCCGCGTCACTCCATGGCGCGCGTGGTCAACACCGTGCAGGCGGCGATGGACAGCGGGAAATACGCAGGCGGGATCTGGCTCGAAGGCAGCCCGAACATGGAAGAGAGCCTGTTCTGGATGAACCTGCTGATCGACACCGCGCTCCCGATCTGCGGGAACTCGTCGCAGCGGCCTCACGGCAGCATCGGCAACGACGGCGACCACAACGTCGCCGATTCGGTCGACTGGATCCTCTCCGACGCGTGGAAAGACGACAGCGGCTGCAACGCGGCGGGTGTGGTCGCGGTGCTCGACCAGCTCGTCTACACCGCTCGCGAAGTGCAGAAAGCCGACGCGCGCCCGGGAGGTTACGTCGCAACCGGGGGACACGGCGGCATCATCGGCAGCATGGGGCACGCGCCGGGCGCGCCGGTGCTCACGTTCGTCCCGTCGCGGCGGCATACGCGCAACTCGGCGGTGAACCTGCGGCGGCTGCCGGCGACCGTGGACGGTGTCGTGCGCGTGAACGGCGAAGTGAAAACTTCGCCGGTCAGCGTGAAAGACGAGCAGGGCTGGCTCCTGCCGTCGGCGCTTCCCGAAGTGCGCTTCGTCAAATCGGCGCGCTATCTGCCCGCGAGCTCGGACGTGAGCGACGAAGGCGAAGTCGAGATCCTCGCGCGCATCGCAAAGAACCTGCGCGATGCGCCGCTCGCCGGCTTCGTCGCCGAAGGGCAGGCGGGTAACGCGAAGATCGTGCGCCCGATGGACACCGCACTGCGCCGCGCGGTCTTCAGCGGAATGCCGGTCGTGCGCGTCGGGCGCGGCAACGCCGAAGGCATCATCCCCGCGGACCGCACCGGCCTCATGATCGGCGGCGGCAATCTCACGGCGAACAAAGCGCGCATTCTGCTGATGGCGTGCATGCTGAAGCTCGGCTGCGTACCGCCTGCGGCGGATGCGTCGAATCCGACCCCCGCCGAGGTTGCCGCGGTCAAAGCCAGAGTGGCCGAGTACCAGGCGATCTTCGATACGCACTAAGAACTTAAAACCACCCCCACCCTGACCCTCCCCCTGAAAGGTCCCCGTGGGACCCTGCGGGCGGAGAACGATGCGGAAGGAAACCAAGGTTTCCCTCCGCGCCTCCTTTCCTTAAACCTCTAAACCCACCCCCACCCTAACCCTCCCCCTGAAGGGGAGGGGACTACAGGCGCGAGCCGCGCCTGCAAAGCTCTCCTTTCCCTCACGGAGAAGGTTGATGGGGGGTGGGCTGAAGGAAAGGAGGTTACGGAGGGAAACCTTGGTTTCCCTCTGTTCGTTTACCGCCCATTGGGCCCCGACGGGGCCTTCAGGGGGAAGGTCGGGATGGGGGTGGTTTATGCCGCCGCTTTCGACATCGGCATAACCCTTGCCCTAAGCAGACATGGCACGCTTGCTCACCACCTCCGGTCTTGCGAAATGCGCGCGCCGCGCGCGCATACACCACGCGCGTCCCGCGTGGATCAAGGTCGCGGGCATCGCGCTGTTCAGCCTCGTGCTCTTCCTCGTGTGGCGCTACACCGGCCTCGCCGATGACGCGAGCCCCGATCGCATCGTCGGCTGGGCGCGGGCGGTGCGGGGCCACCGGTGGTCGGTCGTGCTCGTGATCGGGGCCTACACCGTCGCGACGTTCACCATGTTCCCGCGCCCGCTGATCACGCTCTTCGCGGTCGTCGCTTACGGGCCGTGGCTCGGCTTTGCGACTGCGCTCGTCGGCATCGTCCTCGCGGCTTTCTGCACCTACGAGATCGGACGCGCGTTGCCCGAACATGCCGTGAAGGACATCGCAGGCGACAAGTTCGATGACATCGCCAAAGCGCTGCGCGGCCACGGCGTCGCCGCAGGCTTTGCCGTGAGCATCGCGCCCGTCGCGCCTTTTCCGGTCGTGGGGATGATGGCGGGCGCCGCCGGGATCAGGCGCTGGCAATACCTCGTCGGCGTCGTGCTCGGCATGACGCCGGGAACGCTGGCGACGACGGTCTTCGGCGGTCACCTCGCCGAAGTCCTCAGCGATCCGTCGAAGCTGAACTACTGGCTCGTGGCGGCGATCGTGATCGTGTTTGTCGCGCTCATTGCGGGTGCGCGATGGTGGATACTGCGCTCGAGTCACGCGCAGGCACAGTGATTGCGCGGGTCGCTGAAACCTCACCCCGGAAACTCGATGCCCGCTAAACAGCGATCCGCCACCAGGACCAGAGCCGCACGCCGGCCGAAGTTCGACCTGACCTTTCGCCCGCGCACCTATCGCTGGCGGCGAAGACCGCGCACCGCCGCGGCGAGCGCAGCCGAAGTCACCATCGCGCACATCTCGCTCGCCACGCCTCACCGCGACCTCATCAGCCTGCGCGCACGCCGCGGCGCCGACGGCCGCATCCGCTACCGCATGATCCACGACGACGTACACGGCCCCGCGAACCGCCGCATCCGCACGAGCCGCGCGTCCGGCGACAAGCCGCTCTCGATGGGCGAGCTCGTCGAGCTGCTCGACACTGCTTATTACGACGGCGCGTGCGCCGACCCGCACGACCAGGAATGTTTCGGTCGCGTGATCTGGGGCACGCTGCGCCTGCACTTCGAGCACGGCGTCGACCACGCCGATGCGTATCTCTTCTTCACGACCGTCACTTCCGAGCACTACCCGCAGCTCGAGGCGTATTACCGCGAGCGCATGAGCGAGTGGTGCATCGACAATTGCCGCGAAGAAGAGGACTGCAAGAAGATCGTGCGCCTGCGGCGCATGCGCGGATAGGGCGGGCCGCGCTCGCGCAGCACACTAAGGTACTAAGGAAAGGAGGTCTCGGAGGGAAACCTTGGTTTCCCTCTGAGTGGTTCACCGGCGAGCCGAGCGTAGCGAGGTCTCGGAGGGAAACCTTGGTTTCCCTCTGAGTCGTTCACCGGACTTGCCCGGCCGCTTGCGGCCGGTCAAGTCAGCGGAACGAAATCGTATTCGCCGATGCCCTGCATGATGAGAAACGTCGCCGACGTTTCCCCCGCATTCGTCACCAGGTGCGGCCGCCGCGGCGGGATCGCAAACGTTTCGCCCGGGCCGAGTGTCACGTCCTGCTTGGGGTCGCGCATGAAGACGCGGATGCGTCCTTCGAGGACGTAGAACGTGTCGCCGACGTTGCTGTGGTAATGCCACGGCACTTTTTGCGTCGGAGAGATTTGAAGCTCGTTGATACGGAAGCCGGGGCGCTCGGCGTGGCGTGCGCGCCGCTCGACTTCGTAGAGATGTGACGCGTCCTTGACCGCTTCCATCATCGTCCTCCGCCGTTGTTCACGAAGAGATGATAGCGCGGGGACGGTTCAGCAGTCAGGCATGCAGGAGAGTACCCGCAGGTAACGCGAATCGAAAACGGGGGAGGCGCTCCAGATCTCGCCGAAAGTGCATTCACCCACTGCGTCGCACCACGAGCCTGATTTCGAATCGAAGATCTCGATGCGTCCCGAGCCGTCGGAAATCGCGACGATGCGCGCGTAACCGCTACGTACCTGACGCGGGCCGAGTACCACTCTGCCTGCCGTTTTATTCGGATGCGCCATCGTGGATTGCATCTGTCTCTCCCCCGTCTTGATCGACTTTACGCCTTTTACCGAATCAGAGGCGAACTATCTGCGCTGAAATCATGGGCGCTCGAGTCAGTGAATGATCGCGCGTTTCAATGTCCGGATACGCAGCAGCAGATCGCTCACGCGTGTCGTCGGACGCTCGGTCGCCTGCGATGCGCGCTCGCACAGGAGCGCGAGTTTTTCGAGCCGCTGAAACTCGCTCGACGCGCGTTTCGAAAATCGCGGATGCGTTTCGCTGACGTCGACCGCGCGTTCGAGCGCGTCGACGGCGTGATCGAGATCGGCGTCCTCGAACCAGGCGATCGCCTCGTCGATCGCGCGTCCGACGGTGAGGTCGTGTATGTCGCTGGCGCTCTGCGATTCGTCCATGCGCGTGACCACGGGCTTCAGCCGTGCGCTGCGAGCTGGGCCGCGTCCACCGCTTTCACCCACGCGTCGTGCGGCGTCTTTCCCGACGCGCACGCGTCGGAGAGCGCGAGCACGATGCGCCGGGTCGGCACGTCGAGGGCTGAGATCTCGGCGAGGCGAAAATCGCCGGCGCCGTAAGCGAGCGCGCTCAACATGCGCGAGAGCACGCGCGACTGCAGGTTGTACGGGCGGGCCTCGATCTCGACGAGCGCCGCGGCGATCGGATCGTCGATGGCGAGCGGCGCATCGAGCCGGGTGACATGGCGCAGCTCGTCGTTGAATTCCGCGGCGGTCAGCGTATCGGAGCGCGCGCCTCCGCGCCCGGGGAGGGTCGATGTGGACATAGGGCTAGACTCCGAACCGGTCGTAAACCATGTCGGTGATGAGCAGGCACGCAGCGGCACTCGCCGCCGCGACGAGCAGCGCGAACGGCTTGAACTCGCCTGCCGCCTGGATGGCGTTGCTGAAGAGCGGCGCGAGCACGCTGCCGCCGAAATAAGCGCTGATCGCGCCGATGACGACCGCCATGACGAGCCCTCGCGCGGTGTTGACGTTGAGGTAAGAAAAAGCGAGCCAGGCGAGTGCGGCGCCGGCCAAAATCCACATGACGGGGTTCATGGCGTCTCCTCGTGAACGAATCGGGTGATGGAGCGCGGCACGGATGGCGGTGTGCGGCGCCGGGCGAAACGGGGACCGGCGTTAGTTTCGGCGGGCCCTTCGCGTACTGAGTTGCGGCTTACAGCGTGCAGCCTTGCGCGGGAAGCAGTGACGCCCCGAGTTTACGCGGTTTATACGTCGTGCGCGGGCAGCGGGAGGACGTTGAAGTCCCCCGGCGATTGTTCTGTGACCGACGTAGCGCAGGCGCCTCGCCTGCAGCGCGTTCAATTGCCTGTACCATTACGCCATCGATGAAACGCACGCGTGCGTGTGACGGGTGCATAAGGATCGGCATGATTGAAATCAGCGAGCGGTTCGACGTGCCCGGTGCGCCGCCGCGAGAGGTATGGAAGCTCCTTTCCGATCCGCACGCCGTCGTCGAGTGCGTGCCCGGCGCAGCGCTCGGCGAAGCGCACGAGGACGGCTCTTTCGACGGCACCCTGGCGGTCAAGTTCGGTCCCGCCACAGTGACCTTCCGTGCCAGAATCGAGCTCGCGCTCGACGCGGGTACGATGAGCGGCAGCGTGACCGCGAGAGGCAAGGACAGCCAGGGCGGATCGCGCTTTCGGGCGGCGATGACGTTCAAGGTCACGCCTCATGCGGAGCAGCCGGGCTCGACCGTGATTATCGAAGGCGAAAACGAAATCAGCGGCAAGCTCGCGGGCATCGTCGAGGCGGGCGCGAAGATCGTGGTCAGGCGCATGGCGGCGGAGTTCGCGGAGAATTTGGCGGCGAGGTGTGGTGGTTCTCTCGAGAATCAAAAACCACCCCCACCCTAGCCCTCCCCCTGAAGGGGAGGGGACTACAGGCGCAGCGCGCCTGCCAAACTCTCCTTCCCCTTCAGGGGGAAGGTTGGGATGGGGGTGGGTTTAGAAGGAGGAGGAACGATGAAAGTCTACGAACGCCTTGCCGAAGCCTTCAAGGCCGAAGGCGTCAGCCACATCTTCGGCATGATGGGCGACGGCAACATGTACTGGATGGAAGCCCTCGACAAGCTCGGCGGCGTCAAGATGCTCGAGGTGCGCCACGAAGGCGTCGGCCTCGGCATGGCCGACGGCTGGGCGCGCCAGGCTCACGGCGTCGGCGTCTGCACCGCGACGTGCGGTCCCGGTGTGACCCAGCTCGCGACCGCGTTCGTGACCGCGGCGCGCGCGCAATCGCCGCTCGTCGCGTTCGTCGGCGAGTATCCCGCGCGCGACCAGGATTACGTCCAGCGCTTCGAGCAGGCGCCTTTCGCGGCCGCGTGCGAAGCGGGTTTCATCCGCATCGCGACGCCGGAGTACGCCGACGAAGCGGTGCGCAAGGCGTTCTACCTCGCGAAGCTCGAATCGCGCCCGATCATGCTGAGCGCGCCGATGGACGTGCAGCAGATGGCGTTCGAAGACGAAGACCCTTACGTGCCGTCCTCCACGCTTTTTCCCAAGCAGCGCCTGGTGCGCGCGGACGCGCAGGCGCTCGAAGAAGCGGCCGACATCATTGCAAGCGCGAAGAAGCCGGTGATCGTCGCCGGGCGAGGGGCGATGTGGTCGGGCGCGGGCGAAGCGGTGCAGACGCTGGGCAAACGCATCGGCGCACTCATCGCGACATCCCTGCGCGCGAAGAACTGGATGGCCGACAAGGAGTATCACGCCGGCGTCTCGGGCCTTTATGCGACGAAGACCGCGATCAACCTCTTCGAGGAAGCCGACGTCGTCATCGCGGTCGGTGCGAGCATGAACCGCTACACGACCGAGCACGGCTACCTCTACCCGAACGCGCGCTACGTCCACCTCGACTCGAAGCCGCACGTGATGATGGGGATGGGTCGCTCGGCAGACTGTTATCTGCAGACCGATGCGCGAGTCGGCCTCGAAGCGCTCGACGCGCTGCTGGCGAAGCGCTCGGTTCAGTCGACCGGCTATCGCACCGGCGAAGTGCTCGAGCGCCTCGCGAACCAGTACGAGG
>JAQGNC010000505.1 GCA_028292065.1 Betaproteobacteria bacterium | reverse complement strand
CCTTCAGCGAATTCTGGTTGTCGGCGACCGGCACGCCCTGGTTGGTCGTGAGGACACGTCCGCCTGAATCGACGCGCACGCGGTCGAGCGGGCCGTTGGTCGGGTTGAAGCTGACCTGCGGATTGCCTTTGCCGACTTTCTCCGAGGCGTTCACCTCGGTCAGGGTGCTGCCGGTGACCATCGGATGCGGCGGCTCTACCGTCTGCCCGGCCGCAGGCTCGACCGCGTCCGCCGTGCGGGCGTACTCCGACGGCTTGGCGGCGTTATGCGGGAACGACGCCGCTACCGACTCGGTACCCGCGATCTTCGCGGTTGCCGCGTCGACGATTGCAGCCGCGCCGCCTTTGCGGGTCGGACCGCTGAGGGTGGTCTTGGCGGAAGTGGCCGCGGATTTGGCGCCCGAGCCGGAATTTGCCTTGTCTGATGTCTTAGTCGTTTGTTTGCGCGCGGCCATGAGCTTTACCTTGTTGAGGAAGCTCGCACACGAGCAACTGATATGCCCGGGTGCCGAAAAGATAAGCTCCACTACAATGCGGGGCTCAGAACAACGACATCCTCATGAAAAAAAGAAACCTCGCATTGCTCGCAGCTGCATTCGGCGCCACCGTCGCCGCGACGGTGATCGTCCTGAACTTTTCCAGCGGAGAAAAGAAAGTCAGGCAGCAGGTCGAGCATCGCTACTCGGTCGCGGATCCCCAGTTCGTCAGGGTCATGGGGGTGCTGCTCGGACCCGCGCTCGTCAGCGGTAATCGCGTGGAGACCCTGCTCAACGGCGACCGCATCTTCGAGGCCATGCTGGGCGCAATCCGCGGCGCGACCCGGACGATCACGTTCGAGACCTACATCTACTGGTCGGGAGAGATCGGCAAAGCGTTCGCCGAAGCGCTGTCGGAGCGCGCGCGCAGCGGCGTGAAGGTGCACGTCATCCTCGACTGGGTCGGCAGCCAGAAAATGGACGAAGACGCGCTCGCTGCGATGCGCCGCGCCGGTGTCGAGATCGAGCAATACCATCCGCCGAGCTGGAACACGATCGATCGCATGAACAACCGCACGCACCGCAAGCTCCTCGTGATCGACGGGCGCATCGGTTTCACCGGCGGCGTGGGCATCGCGGACAAGTGGTCAGGCGACGCGCAGGACGCCGACCACTGGCGTGACACACACTACCGCCTCGAAGGGCCCGCGGTCGCGCAGATGCAGGCGGCTTTCACCGACAACTGGACCAAGGTGACCGGGAGGGTACTTCACACGCCGGATTACTTTCCGCCGCTCGAGCCCGCGGGCAGTCAGTATGCGCAGGTTTTCCAGAGCTCGGTCGAAGGCGGCGCCGAGAGCATGCACCTCATGTATCTGCTCTCGATCGCCGCCGCACGCAAAACAATCCACCTGTCGATGGCGTATTTCGCGCCCGACGAGGCCGCGCTGCAGACGCTCATCGACGCGGTAAAACGCGGCGTGAAAGTGCAGCTCATCCTGCCGGGACCGATCAGCGATGCGAAGCTCGTGCAGAGCGCGTCGCGCGCGAAGTGGGGAGAGCTGCTCAGGCTCGGCGCGCAGATCCATCACTACCAGCCGACGATGTTTCACTGCAAGGTGCTGGTGGTCGACGGGCTGTGGACATCGGTCGGCTCGACGAACTTCGATTCACGGTCCTTCCGTCTCAACGACGAAGCGAACCTCAACGTCTACGACAAGGACCTCGCCGCGCGGCAGATCGCGGACTTCGAAGAAGACCTCAGGAAATCGCGGCCCGTCACCTACGAGGAGTGGGCTTCGAGGCCGTGGCACGAGAAGCTGGGCGAGCGGGCGGCGACCCTGTTCGACGCGCAGCTTTGAGTGGGGACAGACCGCCGGTTTTCGGTCTGTCCGCGGCCTGAACTGGAGAGAACCAGGGACGCCTTGTGAGGGTCTGACCCCGGTTTTTGGGGTCAGACCCCGGTTCTAAACCAGGCTCTGGCCCCAATGAAGCCGGGGTCAGACCCTGACGGTTTGCTCCAGGGTGGTGGAGCGAGCGCAGTGATTCAGTGGGGTCTGACCCCGGTTTTTTGGGGTCAGACCCCGGTTCAAACCAGGTCTGACCCCAATGAAGCCGGGGTAAGACCCTGACGGTTTGCTCCAGGGTGGTGGAGCGAGCGCATGGAGGCCGAAGTCCCGGAGCGAAGGCTCGGTGTCCCTCCGCGGCGTTTACCGGCCGTCAGACGCGCGAGCCTCAGCGGCGCCTGCAAAGGCGCCGTTCTGATAATCGCGCAGCGTCTGCTCGATCTCCTCGCGCGTGTTCATCACGAAAGGCCCGTACTGCACCACCGGCTCGCGCAGCGGCTTTGCGGCAAGCACGAGGGCGCGCGTGCCCTGCGCGCCCGCTTGCAGCTCGATGCGATCGCCATCGGACAGCATCCCGCCGTGCCCTCTTTCGAGCACGCGCGCCTGCCCTTCAGTACCGATCGCGACCGAGCCTTCGTACGGATAGACGTACGCGTTGTGACCGCTCTTGACGGGCAGCGACAGCGACGCGCCCGCCGGGAGCTCGACGTCGAGGTACAGCGGATCGGTCGTGAGACCCTGTATCGGACCGGCGGTGACGGTGCCGCCGAGGTCGACCTCGCCTGCGATGACTTTGACCGTGCCCCCGCCCGCTAGCGCCGCAACCGGAATCTCGGCAGCATCGATGTCGCGATAACCCGCGGGCTTCATCTTTTCAGCGGCCGGCAGGTTGATCCAGAGCTGGAAGCCGCGCATGCGCCCTTCGAGCTGCTGCGGCATCTCCGAGTGGATGATGCCGCGCCCCGCCGTCATCCACTGCACGCCGCCGCTTTTCAGGTCGCCGCGGTTGCCCAGATGGTCTTCATGCAGCATGTGGCCGTCGAGCAGATACGTGACCGTCTCGAAGCCGCGGTGCGGATGCGCGGGAAAGCCCGCGATGTAGTCGCCGGGATTCTCCGACGAGAACTCGTCGAGCATCAGGAACGGGTCGTGGTAGAGGCCGCGCGTCTGCCCGAGGCTGCGGCGCAGCTTCACCCCGGCGCCGTCGGACGTGGCGATCGACTGGATGACGTTGTTGACTGTGCGTGTGGTCATGATCACTCCTGAAGATTAATTGCGGGTCACGATGCGACGAAGCCTGTCCTGAGCTTGTCGAAGGGCAATCCCGAGGCGCTCGTCAAAGCAACCGTGCGCCACGGGATCGCCACGTCGTCCTTGCCGACTCCTCGCGATGACAGCTTCGCGGAAGTCTTTTGTGACGCGGCTGCGCGTGGCCGCCGCGTTCAAGCCGCGCGCTTCCACTCTTCCTGCGTCAGCGCTTCGATCTGCGCGTGCGCGCCCGTCAGCGCCGCTTCCTTTGTGCCTGGGCTGATCGCGAGGCCTTCGGCGTAGACGAACTCCACGTCGGCGATCCCGAGGAACGCGAGGAAGTCGCGGACGTAAGCCGTCTGCGTATCCTTCGGCGTTCCGGCGTAAAGACCACCGCGCGTCGCGATGACGACCGCTTTCTTTCCGGTGAGCAATCCGACCGGGCCTTGCGCCGAGTAGTTGAACGTCACGCCCGCGCGTGCGACGTGATCGAAGTACGCCTTGAGCGTCGAGGGCACGCCGAAGTTGTACATCGGCAGCGCGAGCACGATCACGTCGGCGCGCTGGAGCTCGCCCACCAGCGTGTCGGAGTAGGCGACGATCGTGCGCTGGTCGGCAGTGCGCTCGTCGGGCTTCGTAATGAAAGCCTGGAAGCGTTCGGCGGTGAGGTGCGGCACAGCCTCGCCCGCGACGTCGCGCACCGTTACCTGCGACTGCGGGTGGGCCTCGCGCCACCGGGCGACGAAAACATCGGCAAGACGGCTCGACTGGCTGGCGGCTCCGTTGAGGCTGGCATTCACTTGCAGCAGCGTTTTCATCTGTAGACCTCTCTGGTCGGTTTCACTCGAGGTCATTAAAGCATTTACGGATTCGATAAAAAACATCAAAATTTAAGGCTTATCCATCGAATCGGTCGATCATCATGGCGAGAACGCCGCGCATCACGCTCGAACAATGGGAAGCCCTGCTGACGGTCGTGGACGCGGGAAGCTACGCCAAGGCCGCCGAGCGCCTCCACAAGACCCAGTCCACGGTCACCTACGCGGTGCAGAAGATCGAATCGCTGCTCGACGTCAAAGCGTTCGACATCCAGGGCCGCAAAGCGGTGCTGACGCCGACCGGTCACCTCCTCTACCGGCGCGCGCGCGTGCTGCTCGAGGAGGCGACCGGTCTCGAGACCGCCGCGCGCAGGCTCTCGGCAGGCTGGGAAGCCGAGATCCGCGTCGCGATGGAGCACATCTTCCCGAACGCGGTGATGTTCCAGTGCCTCGCGCGTTTCGCCGAGGAAAGCCCGCACACGCACATCGAGCTGATCGAGTCGGTGCTCGGCGGCACCGGCGAAGCGCTGCTGAAGGGTGAGGCGGATCTCGCGGTGACGCCGCTCGTGCCGCCGGGCTTTCCCGCTGAATCGCTGATGCGCATGCGCATGCTGCCGGTCGCGAACCCCGATCACCCGCTGCACAAGCTCGGACGCGCAGTGACTCACGACGACCTGCGCGTCCACCGCCAGCTCGTCGTTCGCGAATCCGGAACGGTGAGAGGCACGCGCCCGAGCATCGACGCCGCCCAGCGCTGGACCGTGAGCCACATGGCGACCTCTATTCAGGCCGCGCGCCTCGGCTACGGGTACGCGTGGCTGCCCGAAGAAAAAATCCGCGAAGAGCTCGCGGCCAACGAGTTGAGGGTGCTGCCGCTGCGCGAAGGCCGCGAGCGCTACGTCGAGCTCTATCTCGTGTACGCGAACCGCGATTCGGCGGGGCCCGGCGTGCTGCGGCTCGGCGAGATCATGCAGGAGACGACGAAGCAGGCGTGCATGGTGGAAGAGGCGAAAACGCAGGCGAAGCCGCGCAAGGCGGCGAAGCGGTGAAGGGGCGTAAGAACCAACGGCAGGAAATACCAAAGCAGGAAAGGCCAAAAGCAGGAAAGACCAAAAGCAGGAAAGCAAGGACGCGAAGGAAGAACCAAGGACGCCAAGCGATCTTTTTTCGGCTGATCGGGATTTCGATACGCCGCGGCTACTATTTGTAGTCCTTTGCGTCCTTTCTTTTTACCTTGGCGTCCTTGGCGTCATTCTGCTTTAGCTGCCCGACGAGCTCCGCAAGCTCCGGTATCTCGCACAGCCGTGCGCCGACTTCGCGCATGACGACCGCAGGGTCCTGGTGCAGCTCTTCGGCGGTCCTCTCTTCGCGAGGCTTGCTCACCTGCGCTTCGAGATGCGCGCCGAGCTTGCGTGCCCGCGCGATCACGCGTGTGCCGAAGAGACGCCGCCTCGCGTCGTAGCGCGCGAGCGCAGCCACCATGTCGTCGCCGGCTGCGGTGAGCGAATCGGCCAGACATTGCGCGTCGAGCGCCGCTTTGGTCACGCCCATGCCCACGTGCGGCCTCGCGACGAAAGCCGCGTCGCCGAGCAGCGCCACCCTCCCCTGCACCATGCCCGGCGCTTCGAGGTCGTAGATCGCCTGGAAGAAAGGCTGCGGGGTTCGATCGATCACTTGCGCGATCTGCGGCGCGAGCACGCGGTGCGCGATGGCGCGGATGTCTTTGATCACCTGCGGGCGTATGAGCGGCGGCGCGATGCCGAGGGGGTGAACGCGGCCTTTCGCGTCGGTGCACAGATCCCGCAGCGCCGCGGCATCGACGGGGTGGTACCACACCCAGTTGTAGGAACGGCGGCCGGGCCGCACGTCGTCGTCCGGACCGGGGACCGGATACGCGATGATCTGTTCACCTTCCGGCAGGCAGTACAGGTAGTGCTCGAACACCGCCGCATGAAGCTCGGGCGCCATTTCGGATTCGTGCAGCACCCCGCGCCACGCGACGTAGCCCGCATAGCGCGGCTGCACCTCGGGCATGAGCAGCGCTCTCACGCTCGAGCGTATGCCGTCGGCGGCGACGAGCAGATCGCCGTTCGCGTGCGTGCCGTCTGCAAATGTCGCCGTGACGCTGTCGCCGTCCTGCGCGACACCGGTGAGCGCTTTGGCGAAGTGATAGCGCTCGGCAGGCAGCGCGTCCTTCAACGCGCGATAGAACAGCGACCACGAGCTCAGCATGCGCGGAATCGTGTCTTCACGAACCACGCGGCCCGCGCTGTCGAGGCAGCGGCGTCCCGCCGGATAGACGCCGATCGATTCGTCGACGTGCAGCCCGATGCGACGCATCACTGCGAACATTTCTTCATGTGTGCCGATTCCCGCGCCGCGGCTGGCGAGATCGTCGTTCACGCGCTCGAAGACGTGAACGTCCCAGCCGCTCGCGCGCAGCACGTTGGCCGCGAAAAGTCCGCCGAGCGAACCGCCGATGATCAAAGCCCGCCGTTGTCGCACTCACACTCCTCTGTTTTGTAGCGCAGGCGCCCTCGCCTGCAGCCGAACGCATCTGCAGGCGAGGCGCCTGCTGCGTAACGGCTCTTGTCCCCACATAGTAAATTCGCTCGCGTCGCATAACCGCTCCGCATAGTGGAACGGCGAAGCGCTCCGCTTGGTCAGCCACGCATTGCGGCGCTAGAATGGCCGCCTTCGAACGGAGGGTGGATTGTGGCCTACGTAGTGGCATTTGAGGATGTGAAAGCGTCCCGCATCGAGCGCGCGCTCGAAGGCGGAAAGTTCGCATGGCGAACCAACTTCATGCAGCCGGATGCGGAGGACCGAGAAAATCCGCAGGCTTTCCTCGCGGAGTGCAGCCCCGAGCGCGTGCTGCGGACCCACTTTCACGATCACGACCAGTTCCAGATCTTCGTCTCCGGCGGCGGCACGAACGGTAAACACCCGATCGCGCCATTCCAGGTGCATTTCTCGCGCAAGCACACGCCGTACGGACCGATCGTCGCCAACGAGCAGGGCTGCGGCTTTCTCACCCTGCGCGCGCAGCGCGATCCGGGCGCGCAGTATCTGCCCGAGAATCTCGACAAGCTCAAAGGCATCGAAGGGCGTCAGCCGTGGCAGCACAGCGTGAACGTCGAGTTCCCGCACACCGCGGGCGGGATGGCGGTCTCGGCGCTGGAAGGCATCAGGGACGATCGAGGCCTCGCCGCGCATGCGATCAGCGTCAAAGCGAATGCCGAAGGGATCGCGCCCGATCCTGCGAACAGCGACGGGCAGTACATCGTGGTGCTCGGCGGCAGCCTGGTCTACGAAGGCCGTGAGCACGCCGCGACGACGATCGTGTGGGTGCGTCCGGATGAAGGCGCGTTCAGGCTGCTCGCCGGTTCGCGCGGGCTCGAAGCGGTCGCGCTGCACTTCCCGCGTCCGGAACTGCCGATCGCGCAAACCCCTTCCGCCGCGGCCGACGCCGACAGCGAATACAAAGTCTGGCAGTGCGTGCTGTGCGCATTCGTATACGACGAAGCGGCAGGTCTGCCTGAAGAAGGCATCGCGCCGGGAACGCGCTGGGCGGACGTGCCGGAAAGCTGGGGCTGCCCCGACTGCTCGGCGAAGAAAGCCGATTTCGAGATGGTCGAGTTTTAACGGCGAAAAATGGATTCTGGCCTGCGCCAGAACGACGGCGTCGCCGGGGTCAGTCCCCGGCCTGGGGTCTGACCCC
>JAQGNC010000504.1 GCA_028292065.1 Betaproteobacteria bacterium | reverse complement strand
TCGGATCCTCGGGCGCGGCCGCGTAGGCGCAGCCGAGCGATATCCACAGCACCGGAAAAAGGCATCGGCGCAAGACAGAGGCCGCGCGCCGCTCGCGATGCTGCAGGCGAGGCGCCTGCGCTACGTGACACTTCATCGCTTCGGCATCCGTTCGTAGCTGCTGCGCCGTGCAATAAAAAAAGCGGCCCGCAAGCCGCTTTTTCCGTTCCGCATGCGCGTTACTGCTGCGCGGCTTCCGGCGCTTCGGGAGCGACGGCGGCGACGGTGGTAGTGTCCACGCGCAGCTTGAGCTTCTCCTTGATGCGCGCGGCTTTGCCCGAGCGCTCGCGCAGGTAGTAAAGCTTGGCGCGGCCGACGTCGCCGCGGCGCTTCACTTCGATGCTCGCGATCAGCGGCGAGTACATCTGGAACGTGCGCTCGACGCCTTCACCCGACGAGATCTTGCGGACGATGAAAGACGAATTGAGGCCGCGATTGCGCCTGGCGATGACCACGCCTTCGTACGCCTGCACGCGCTTACGCTCGCCTTCGACGACGTTCACGCTGACGACGACGGTGTCGCCCGGGTTGAACGACGGGATGTTCTTGCCGAGGCGCTGGATTTCTTCCTGCTCGAGCTGTTTGATGATGTCCATATTCACGATCCTTCCTTCTTGAATTCTTCGAGCAGCACGCTTTCCGCTGCGCTGAGACTACGTTTTGCCAACAAGTCCGGCCGCCGCTGCCACGTTCTGCCCAGCGCCTGCTTCAACCGCCATTTCGTGATCTGCGCGTGATTGCCCGAGAGCAACACCGGCGGGACCATAGCACCTTCGTAACTTTCCGGCCGCGTGTAGTGCGGGTGATCGAGGAGCCCGTTCACGAACGAATCCTGGCTCGCCGACTCCGCATCGCCGAGCGCCCCCGGCAACTGCCTCACCACCGCGTCCATCACCACCATCGCCGCCAGCTCGCCGCCCGACAGCACGTAATCGCCGATCGACACCTCGTCGTCGAACACACGGCCGGCGAGGCGCTCGTCGACGCCTTCGTAGCGTCCCGCAAGCATCACCAGGCCCTGCTCCTGCGTCAGCTCGACGACCAGCGCGTTGTCGAGCAACCGGCCTTGCGGCGTCAGGTGCACGACGCGAGGCTTCACCACACCCGTGCTTTTCTGCCGCTGCCGCGCCGCGCCGATCGCTTTTTCGAGCGGCTCGGGCATCATCACCATCCCCGGTCCGCCGCCGTACGGCCTGTCGTCGATCGCGCGATACGCATTCACCGCGAAATCGCGCGGGTTCCACAACACCAGATCGTAGAGCCTGCGCTCGAGCGCCCGGCCCGTCACGCCGCTGGTCGTCACCGCGTCGAACATCCGCGGGAACAGCGTGACCACGTCGATCTGCAACATCAGTAGTCTGCGCCCCAGTCGACGCGGATCACACGACCCTTCAAGTCGACCTGCTTTACCACCTGGTCGAGGAAGGGGATCAGGCGCTCGCGCCCACCTTCCACCACCAGTACGTCGTTCGCGCCGGTTTCGAAGATTTCGGTAACCGTCCCGAAGTCTTCGCCCTGCTCGTTCACCACTTTCAGGCCGATCAGATCGGCCCAGTAAAACTCGTTCTCGCCGGCGGGAGGGAATGCCTCCCGCGGTATCGCGACCTGCCGCCCCCGGTAGAGCGCCGCCACGTCGCGGTCGTCGCACCCGGCAAGCTTCGCCGCCACGGTATCGTGGTGCGCTTCGGCCTTCTCGACACGCACTTCCTGCCAGCCCGAATCGTTGCCGATCCACCACTTGGGGTAAGCCAGCAGGCTTTGCGGCGTCTCGGTGAAAGGGTGGAGCTTGACCCACCCTTTGATCCCGAAGGCGCCGACGATGCGGCCCATCACCACCAGATTGGCAGGTGGCGCGCCTGCGGTGCTTTTAACTGGCTGCTGCAGGGGCGGGTGCTGCTGCTTGCTGCTGTCTGCCGAACTGCCTGACGAGGCGCGCAGCCGTGTCCGACAGGATGGCGCCTTGCGATTGCCAGTGGGCGAGGCGTGCGCGGTCGATGCGCAGCGACTCCTGGCCGGCGGGCGCTTTCGGGTTGTAGAAACCCAGGCGCTCGATGAAACGGCCATCGCGTGCGCGGCGCGAATCAGCCACCACGACATTGAAGAACGGACGCTTCTTGGCGCCGCCGCGGGCTAAGCGAATCACTACCATGGTTTGTTCTGCCGGTTGGAAATGCGAAAGGGCGTGATTTTACGACACTTTTTGCCTGCCGCGCAACCTGAGCGAGGGTTGCGGCGGTACCGGTCGCGAAGGCTAAGTCGTTGATTTCTTTGAAACGCTGCGATTAGCGCGGCACAATGCGCGTTTTTCCAATAGCGAGTACTCACTTATGCCGATCGACGATTCCCGTCCCGCCGCCCGTATCGAGGCCGCGCTCGCAGAAAGATTCGGGACGCCAGTTGCCGCGGACCCCGAGCTGGCCGGACTCGACGAGCTGGCGCGCATCGCCGGGCACCGCTCGCACCGGCGCTACACGCGAGAGGCGGTCGACCCCGCGCTCCTGCGCCTGCTGTTTGCCTGCGCACTGTCGGCGCCTTCGAAGTCCGACCTCCAGCAAGCGGACATCATCCACGTCGCCGATCGCGGCAAAGTCACGCACATTGCGGAGCTGATTCCGGACATGCCGTGGATCGCGCAGGCGCCGGTGGTGCTCGTGTTCTGCGGCAACAACCGGCGCATCCGCCAGATCGGCGAGTGGCGCGGCATCCCTTACGCCAACGACCACCTCGATCATTTCATGAACGCCGCGGTCGACGCGGGAATCGTCATGACCACTTTCATCCGCGCCGCCGAAGCGGTCGGACTGGGCTGCTGCCCGATCAGCGCGATCCGCAACCGCCCGCATGAGGTGAGCGCGCTGCTCGAGCTTCCCGAGTGGGTGTTCCCGGTCGCGGGCCTCACCGTCGGCTGGCCTGCCGAAGCGGGCCGCATCACCCCGCGCCTGCCGCTGGAAGTCACGGTGCACGTCGACCGCTTCGACGAGTCGGGCACGCGCGAGAACATCGACGCCTACGATCGCCGCCGCCACGAGCTCGTGCCTTACCGCAAACAGCGTCACGTGAAGCTGCACGGCGTAGCGCCGTTCTACGGCTGGTCGGAAGACAAAGCGCGGCAGTACTCGGTGCCCGAGCGGGCGGACTTCGGCGCTTTCATCCGCGCGAAGCGCTTCAAGCTGGATTGAAAAACGAAAAGCAGGAAAGAAGGACGCGAAGGAAAGAGCAAGGACGCCAAGTGGATTCTGATCGACATGCGCGTGAGCGCTCATCGAGCCCTTGATTATTTCCTCTTTGCGTCCTTGGTGTTTCCTTTGCGTCCCTGGCGTTTCACGGCTGTGCTCCTGGCCGACGCGTGCGCTTCAGCGCATGCCAGGGAACATGCCTTTCATCGAGCGCATCATCTTCTGCATCCCGCCCTTGGCGACCATCTTCATCATCTTCTGGGTCTGCTCGAACTGGTTGAGCAGCCGGTTCACTTCCTGAACCGACACGCCGGCGCCGGTCGCGATGCGGCGTTTGCGTGAAGCCTTGATGAGCTCGGGCTTGGCGCGTTCCTTGCGCGTCATCGAGTTGATGATGCCTTCGATACGGCGCACCGAGTTGTCGTCGACGTTCGGCGCGCCCTGCGCCATCTGTGCGAGATTGCCCGGCAGCTTGTCCATGAGCGCCGTGAGGCCGCCCATCTTCTTCATCTGCACGATCTGCTGCTTGAAATCCTCGAGGTCGAAACCTTTGCCGGATTTGACCTTCTGCGCGAGCTTTTCCGCTTCCTTGCGGTCGACGTTCTTCTGCACGTCCTCGATCAGCGTGAGCACGTCGCCCATGCCGAGGATGCGCGAAGCCATGCGCTCGGGGTGGAAAGGCTCGAGGCCGGTCAGCTTCTCGCCGGTGCCCGCGAACTTGATCGGCTTGCCGGTGACGTGGCGCACCGACAGCGCCGCGCCGCCGCGCGCATCGCCGTCGAGCTTGGTCAGCACGACGCCGGTCAGGGGAAGTGCTTCGGAGAAAGCCTTCGCGACGTTCACCGCGTCCTGGCCCTGCATCGCGTCGACGACGAACAGGGTCTCGATCGGTTTCACCGCGGCGTGCAGCTCGCGGATCTCCTGCATCATCGCTTCGTCGATCGCGAGCCGGCCCGCGGTGTCGACGATGAGCACGTCGTTGTAGTGGCGGCGCGCGTGGTCGAGCGCGCGAGTCGCGATGTCGACCGGTTTCTCACCGACTGCGGACGGGAAGAAATCGACCCCGACCTGTGCCGCGAGCGTCTGCAGCTGCTCGATCGCCGCGGGACGGTAAACGTCAGCGCTCACCACGAGCACTTTCTTTTTGTGCTCTTCCTTGAGCCACTTGGCGAGCTTGCCGCTGGTGGTGGTCTTGCCGCTGCCCTGCAGTCCCGCCATCAGGATGACGGCCGGCGGCGTGGTCGCGAGATCGAGCGCGTCGTTGTGCTCGCCCATGAGCGCGGTGAGCTCGCGGTGCACCACGCCGACGACCGCCTGGCCGGGCGTGAGACTGCCGACGACATCCTGGCCGAGCGCCTTGTCGCGGACCTTCTCGATGAAATCGCGAACGACCGGCAGCGCGACGTCCGCTTCGAGCAGCGCCATACGCACTTCCCGCAGCGCGTCCTTGATGTTGTCTTCGGTGATGCGGGCTTCACCGCGCAGCGATTTCAGGACGCGGGAGAGCCGCGTGGTGAGGTTATCGAACATAGGGGAGTGTTATCCTAAAGAGATGGAAATTCTAGCGTACATGGGCACCGCCCTCCTCTATGGCGGGCTCGCCGTGTACTTCTGGCGCACGCGCTGGGCGAGCGCCGCGGCGCACGCGCCGTCGCCGGTGCTCTCGCCGATGGCGGACCACTACGCGGTCTTCGTGCCGCTCGCGCTGCACGCCTTCCTGCTCGGCCGCTCGCTCTTCGCACCCGACGGCCTGCACCTGGGCCTGGGCAACGCGCTTTCCGCCATCCTGTGGCTGACCGTGCTCATCTACTGGATCGGCAACTTCTTCTACCGTCTCGACGGGCTGCAGGCGCTGGTGCTGCCGCTCGCGGCGGCCGCGGTGATCCTGCCCGGCGTCATGCCCCCCGCGCGCGCGCTCGCCAATACCGACCTCATCGCTTTCAAGATGCACCTGCTGATCGCGATGCTCGCGTACAGCCTGCTCACGATCGCCTCGCTGCACGTGCTCCTGATGGCGCTGATCGAGCGCCGGCTGCACGACGGCAGTGTGACCCAAGTGCTGCAGAAGCTGCCGCCGCTCTTGACGATGGAAGCGATGCTGTTTCGGATCATCTGGGCCGGATTCATCCTGCTCACCCTCACGCTCGGCAGCGGCGTGGTGTTCTCCGAAGAGCTCTTCGGCAAAGCCGCACCGCTCAACCACAAGACGGTCTTCGGTTTCCTCTCGTGGTTCATCTTCGCCGCGCTGCTCGCCGGCCGCCACATCTACGGGTGGCGAGGACGCATGGCGGTGCGCTGGACCCTCGCCGGATTCCTCACGCTCGTGCTCGCGTACATCGGCAGCAAATTCGTGCTCGAGGTTCTGCTGGGCCGTTAATGGGAGCAGTGTTCAGTGTTTAGCGCCGGGTGTTTAGTGAACGGTTACGCGAAGCGACCGGCCTGCTAAACACTCGACAAAAAACCAAAACACTATGGAAGACATTCCATTAAGCACCTTGTTCGCGGTGCTCTTCGTGCTGCTGATCGCGTCGGCGTTTTTCTCGATTTCAGAAACCAGCATGATGGCGCTCAACCGCTACCGGTTGCGCCACCTGGTGCAGCAGAAGCATCGCGGCGCGCGCCTCACCAGCGACCTGCTCGCGAGCACCGACCGCTTCCTGGGCGTGGTGCTCCTCGGCAACAACGTGATCAATGCCGCCGCCGCCCTGCTGGTCGGCGAAATCGCCCAGCGCTATCTCGGCGACAGCCGCTTCGCGCTGGTGATCGCAACCGGCGCCGCGGCATTCGCGATCCTGGTTTTCAGCGAGATCACCCCGAAAGTGATCGGCGCGGCGTATCCCGAGCGCATCGCGTTACCCGCGAGCTATCTCCTCACGCCGCTCCTCAAGCTCACGCGCCCGTTCGTGTGGTTCGTCAACCTGTTCGTGCAGGCGATTCTGCGCGTGCTGCGGCTGCAGGCGGTCCGCGACACCACCGCGCACAAGCCTTCGGTGGAAGAGCTGCGCACCATCGTGCTCGAGACCGGGTACCTGCCGCAGAAGCACAAGAGCATGCTGCTCAACCTTTTCGATCTGCAGGCGATCACCGTCGACGACGTCATGGTGCCGCGCAACCAGATCGAGACCGTGGACATCGACGCGCCGCTCGAGAGCATCGCCGAACAGATCGGCACCGCGTACCACCGGCGCCTGCTGGCCTACGCGGGAGAGCCCGACGAGGTCGCCGGGACGCTGCGCTCGCGCCACGTGCTGAACCTGGTGCAGCAGGGGGGCCTCACCCGCGAGCGCCTGCTCAAACTGGTCCGTGAGCCGTACTTCGTGCCTTCGGGCACACCGCTCTTTTCCCAGCTCCAGAACTTTCAGGAGCACCAGGACCGCATCGCGCTGGTCGTCGACGAATACGGCGACCTGCGAGGCCTCGTCACCCTCGAAGACATCCTCGAGGAGATCATCGGCGAGTTCACGACGGGCTCGAAGCTGCGCACCGGCGGCTACCACGCCCAGGCGGACGGCAGCTTCCTCGTCGAAGGGGGCACCAGCCTGCGCGAGCTCAACCGCAAACTGGGCTTCAGTTTTCCCCTCGACGGGCCGAAAACAGTGAACGGGCTGATCGTCGAGCATCTCCAGGACATCCCCGAGCCGGGCACCGGGATGAAGATCGCCGGCCACGCGATCGAGATCGTCCAGACCCACGATCGCACCGTGAAAGCGGTGCGCATCTATTCGGTCCCCGCCGCACAAAACCCCGACGAGTGAACGAGGGGACGAGGAGCGAGGCGCTGCGTCCTTTACAAAGCGCCCCGGCAAGTGCATCATCCTTCGAGATATGCATCGTAAGCTATTGGTTAATCTAGGCATTCAGGCGCTTTTCAGAGGACCCGCATGGCCACCGCAGCCGCTACGGCAAGAAAGCCGCAGATCAAGGAATTCGACTACACCTACGTCGGCCAGGACCGCGCGGGCAAAACCATCCGCGGGGAGCTGCGCGCGACCGGCGAAGCGCAGGCGAATGCGATGCTGCGCCGCCAGGGCGTCAAAGTCGCGGAGCTCAAGCGCCAGCGGCGCGGGCGCGGCGGCAAGATCACTGAAAAAGACATCACCCTTTTCACCCGCCAGCTGGCGACGATGCTCAAGTCGGGTGTGCCGCTGCTGCAGGCTTTCGACATCGTCGCCAAAGGCCACGGTAATCCGGCCGTCTCGAAGCTGATCTACCAGATCCGCACCGACGTGGAGACCGGCTCGAGCCTGAAGCAGGCCTTCGAGAAACATCCGGTTTATTTCGAGCCGCTGTACACGAACCTCATCGGCGCCGGCGAGCAGGCGGGGATACTCGACAACGTGCTCGAGCGCCTGGCGCACTACAAAGAAAAAATCCTCGCGATCAAGAGCAAGATCAAGGCGGCGCTGTTCTACCCGATCGCCATCGTGGTCGTCGCGTTCATCATCACCGCCGTGATCATGATTTTCGTGATTCCGGCGTTCAAGCAGGTGTTTGCCAACTTCGGCGCCGACCTGCCCGCGCTGACCCTCGTGGTGATTTCGATATCCGATTTCTTCGTCCAGTGGTGGTGGCTCATCTTCGGCGGCACCGCGGGAGGCATCTGGTTTTTCTTCTATACGTGGAAGCGGTCGGTGAAGATGCAGCACGCGATGGACCGCATCCTGCTGAGGGTGCCGGTGTTCGGCGCCCTCATCCGCAAGTCCGCCATCGCGCGCTGGACCCGCACCCTCTCGACCACGTTCGCGGCCGGCGTTCCGCTCGTCGAAGCACTCGATTCGGTCGCGGGCGCCGCGGGCAACCAGGAATATTTCGTCGCGACCAAACGCGTGCAGAGCGAAGTCGCGACCGGCACCAGCCTGAACAGCGCGATGCAGGGCACCGACGTGTTCCCCAACATGGTCGTGCAGATGGTCGCGATCGGCGAAGAGGCGGGCTCGCTCGACACGATGCTGTCGAAAGTCGCGGATTACTACGAGCAGGAAGTCGACGATTCGGTCGCGGCGCTCTCGAGCCTGATGGAACCGATGATCATGGTCGTGCTCGGCACGCTGATCGGCGGCCTGGTCATCGCGATGTACCTGCCGATATTCAAGCTGGGCGCGGTCGTATGATTACGACGTCGCCCGCTCGAGCTCGGCGCGGTCGTCTGATGATACGGCGTCGCCCGTTCAAACCCGGCGCAGTCGTCTGATGCGCCAGGCCTGCGAGGCCGTCCCGCTCCCGCCCCGCCCGTGATGCCCGCAGTCGCACTGCTGCAGAGCTCGCCTGCAGCGCTCATCGTGACCTGCGTGCTCGTCGGGCTTTGCACCGGCAGCTTTCTCAACGTGGTCATCCATCGCCTGCCGCAGATCATGGAGCGGCGGTGGCGCGCGGAGTGTGCCGAGCTCGACAATGCCGAGCCCGCGCCGGTGCCGGCCGCCGAGCGCTACAACCTCGTCGTTCCCCGGTCGAGCTGCCCTTCGTGCGGACACCGCATCACGGCGCTCCAGAACATCCCGCTGTTGAGCTACCTCGCGCTGCGCGGCCGCTGCGCGTCGTGCCGCGCCGCGATCTCGCCGCGCTACCCGGTCGTGGAAGCGCTCACCGCGGCGCTGTCGGGTTATACCGCGTGGCGTTTCGGCTTCAGCGCGGCGACCGCGGGTGCGCTTGTACTCATCTGGGCGATGATCGCGCTGGCATTCATCGATCTCGACACGTTCTACCTGCCTGACGACATCACGCTGCCGCTCCTGTGGGCCGGGCTGCTGTTCAACGTCGGCGCCGTTTTCACCGATCTCACTTCAGCGGTGATCGGCGCCGCGGCGGGCTATCTCGCGCTCTGGCTCGTGTTCTGGGGTTTCAAGCTCGCGACCGGCAAGGAAGGCATGGGCTACGGCGACTTCAAGCTGCTCGCCGCGATCGGCGCATGGCTCGGATGGAAAGTCCTGCCGCTGGTGATCCTGCTCTCTTCCTTCGTCGGCGCCATCGTCGGGGTGGGATTGATCGTGCTCGCGCGCCGCGGCCGCAACGTGCCGATCCCGTTCGGTCCGTACCTCGCGATCGCCGGGATCATCGCGCTGTTCGAAGGCGAAGCCCTCACGCGCCGCTATCTCGACCTGTTCTGATGCCCTACTGCGTCGGCCTCACCGGAGGCATAGGCTGCGGTAAATCGAGCGCGACCGACATGTTCGCGGCGCTCGGCGCGGGTGTCGTCGACACCGACGTCATCTCGCGCGAGTTGACCGGGCCCGGCGGGGCGGCGATCGACGCGATTCGTGGCGAGTTCGGCGCCGATTACGTGCTTGCCGACGGCGGTCTCGACCGCCCACGCATGCGCGCGCTGGTCTTCGCCGACCCCGACGCCCGGCGCAGGCTCGAGGCGATCCTCCATCCGCTGATCCGCGAGACTTCGCGCCGGCGCATCGCGGATTCGCGTTCGCCTTACGTCCTGCTCGTGGTGCCGCTGCTGCTCGAAACCGGCAGCTATCGCGATCTGCTGAACCGCGTGCTGGTCGTCGACTGCGACCAAGCGCAGCAGGTCGAGCGCGTCAAAGCGCGCAGCGCGCTCACCGCGGACGAAGTGCGCAGCATCATGAACGCGCAGCTTCCACGCGCCGAGCGGCTCGCGCTCGCCGACGACGTGCTGCGCAATGACGGAGACATAAATCACCTGCGCGCGCAGGTCGAGCGGCTGCACTCGAGATACCTCGGCGAAGCGCGGCCCCAGTCGTGATGTACGCCCAACAAAGCCTTTATTTTTGGGCACTTTTGGTGAATACTTGCCGCAATTCAACCGCCGGGGTTCGTGCGTGATCAGTTATGAGTACCCGCTGAGCGAGCGCATCCGGACCCTGCTGCGCCTGGAGGACCTGTACGAGCGGCTCGACTACTTCCTCGGTAAAAGCGACGCGCTCGAGCACCACGTTTCTCTCCTGCTGATTTTCGAGATTTACGAAGTCGCGAGCCGTGCCGATCTGAAGTCGGACCTGCTGCAGGAGCTCGAACGTCAGAAACAGTCGCTCGAAGCGCTGCGAGGCAACCCCGAAATTTCGGAGCAGGCGCTGGAGAACGTGATCCAGCAGATCGACCAGTCGGCCTCGCGCCTGTACCAGGCGTCCGGAAAAATCGGCCAGGAGCTGCGGGAAAACGAGTGGCTGATGAGCATCAAGCAGCGCACCAACATCCCCGGCGGCATCTGCGAGTTCGACCTGCCCTCGTACCACTACTGGCTGCACCTGAAACCGGAGCAGCAGCGGCAGGACCTCGAGCAGTGGCTGGCTCCATTTTTGCCTGTCAGGGATGCGGTCGATATCGTCCTGCGTCTGCTGCGGGCGAGCGGCAAGACCAGCGTGCAGGTCGCGCAGCAGGGCACTTACCAGCAGATGATGACCGGACGCATCGCCCAGATGGTGCGCGTGCGCCTCGCCAGGACTTATCAATGCGTGCCGGAGATCAGCGCCAACAAGTACGCGCTCAACATCCGGTTCATGACCCAGGAAGGGATGCAGCGGCCCAAAGCCGCTGAAACCGATGTCGAGTTCGAGCTCACGTTCTGCAACCTCTGATAACCGGCGCCGCGCTCGAAGCGTGCCGAGTCGAAAACTGCCTGGCCGGGGATGCTGACAGTGGCTGAAACGAAAAAGTTGCGGCTGGTCGCGTGCCCTCAGTGCGGCACCGCAGTCGAGTGGGACCCGAAGAACCCTTACCGCCCCTTCTGCTCCGAGCGCTGCAAGACGATCGATCTCGGTGCGTGGGCGACCGAGTCTTACCGGGTCCCCGTCGAGGGAGACAACGACTCGCTCGACCCGGACTCGGACGACACGCTTCGTCGTAACTGAGCGCGACGACCCTGCGTCATTCCGGACGCGCGGCAGCGGGCTACCCCTGCCACGCTCCGCGTATCGCCGCGATACCGTGCGCGCCCGCGGCCCACGCTTCATCGAGATCTTCCGCGCCAAGCCCGCCGATCGCATACACCGGCAGCGGATAGCTCGCGACGAGCTCGTGAAAGCGCTGCCAGCCGAGCACCGGCGCACCGGGATGGCTGGTGGTCTGCCCAACCGGACCCAGCACCGCGAAATCGAGGTCGAGCTCGGCCGCACGCGCGAGCTCGCGCTCGTCGTGGCACGACGCGCCTACGAGCTCGAAGTCGGGCCGCGCTTGCGCGCTCATCAGGCGCGACGAAGTCAGGTGCACGCCGGCGACCCCAGCGCGACGCGCCACGCGCTCGTCAGCGTTGACGAGCACCGCGGCGCCGTACGCGCCGGCGAGCGCTGACGCGCGGCTCGCGAGCTCGGCCAGCGCGTCGGCGTCCATCTCTTTTTCCCGGATCTGCACGAGGCGCAGCCCGGCTTGCAGCGCGAGCTCGAGCCGCGTCAGGAAAATGTGAGTACCCACTTCGGTCGCGTTGCTGATGCCGTAGAACACGGGCAGCGCGAGCGCGCGCAGGATAGGACCGTTCGCCGGAAGCAGCGGCGAGACGCCGAGCGCGCCGACGCGCTGCCACGAGAACGCCTGGTTCTCACGTCCGTGCAGCTCGCCGCGCCAGCCCGTCACGCGGTAGAAGCGCAGCCTGACTGCCGCATGCTCGTAATCGTAGTCGCGCGTGATCCACGGATAAGCGCGAGTCACGTCGATGCCGAGCTCCTCGAGCAGCTCGCGAGCGAGCGCCGCTTCAGGCGCTTCGCCCGGCTCGACCTTGCCGCCGGGGAATTCCCAATAACCTTCGTAGACCTTGCCGACCGGCCGCTGCGCGAGCAGGAAAGTGCCGTCGGGCCGCTGCAGGACGGCAGCGACGACCTCGATGCGGCGTCTTGCCGCTGCAGGCATGTCCCGAGCTTCGTCGAAGGGCATGTCTTGAGCTTCGTCCAAGCGCGTGTCCTGAGCGTCGTCGAGCGGTGTTACGCCTCCCGCCTCACCCCTCACCCCTCACGCCTTTTTCATCATGCGCTGTTTCCCCGCCCAATCCCTTGCGAACTGCCACGCCACGCGGCCGCTGCGCGAGCTTCGGGAAAGCGCCCATTGCAGCGCGCCCTTGTGGGCGGCTTCGGTGCCGGCGCCGGGCACCTGGAAGTGCGCGATCCACACGTCGACGATCCGCAAGTACTCGTCCTGGTCGAACGGGTAGAACGACGCCCACACCCCGAAGCGCTCCGACAGCGAGATCTTTTCTTCCGAGGTCTCGCCCGGGTGTATCTCTTCGCCGATGTGCCGGTACTCGAGGTTCTCCTGCATGTACTCGGGCATGAGGTGACGCCGATTGGACGTCGCGTACACGAGGCAGTTGTCCGAAGCCGCCGCGATCGAGCCGTCGAGCACCACTTTCAGCGCTTTGTAACCCGGCTCGTCGGATTCGAAAGACAGGTCGTCGCAATAGAGCACGAAGCGCTCGGGGCGCTCCGCGATGAGATCGACGATGTCGGGAAGGTCGGTCAAGTCCTGCTTGTCGACTTCGATCAGCCGCAGCCCTTGCGGCGAATACTCGTTGAGCAGCGCCTTGATCAGCGACGATTTGCCGGTGCCGCGCGCACCGGTCAGGAGCACGTTGTTCGCCGGGTAACCTGCGACGAACTGGCGCGTGTTCTCCTGCACCAGCCGTTTCTGGGTCTCGATCCCGTGCAGGTCGCCGAGCGCGATATGGTGCACGTGAGAGACGGGCTCGATCGCCGCGCGCCCGCCTTTGCGGCGCCAGCGAAAGCCGATGGACGCGTTCCAGTCGGGCGGCCCGGGCTGCGCGGGCAGCACCGTTTCGAGGCGCGCGAGCAGGGTTTCGGCCCGGCTGATGAGGTCGTCGAGGTTTTTCATCGGTCTTCGTTGCTGCGAGTGACGAGCGGCAGCGCCGCTAGTGAGGTGATTCTCAAATTCGCGTCACAATCCGTTCGCCCTGAGCAGGCGCACTGCGCCGCAGTCGAAGGGTGAACGGCAGTGTTCATGCTTCGACAAGCTCAGCACGAACGGCCTTCCATA
>JAQGNC010000493.1 GCA_028292065.1 Betaproteobacteria bacterium | reverse complement strand
TTGGAAAGGTCTTTGCGAAGCAAAGATTCTGGATCACTCGCGCTCGCGCGCGTCGGCAATGACGGCGCATGCGAAGCGCTAACGTGAAAGCAGTGGGAAGGACGCCGTCCGGTTATCGATAGATAACCGAAGGAGGGGAGGTTACGGAGGGGAACCTTTGGTTCCCCTCTGTCGTTTACCGTTGAGCCGGCGCGCAGCGTCGGCTCAAGCAGTTCGAGTGCCGTGGAGGCGCTTCAACTTGTCGAGCTGCTTGCCGTCGACTTCGATGTTGGCGCAGAGGAAGTAGAGGTGCGCGCCCAGCGGCTGCCATTCGCACTTCTGCTTCATCCTTTCCTCGGCGAGCTCGTGGCATTTGCCTTTGTGAACGTGAAGGACTTCGATCTTCATGTTCTCGCGCCGCCGCGGCAGGTCCGCGAAGACAGCGGCCCCCTCGCTGAGGTCGCCGATCATGTCGCCGCAGATGTCGCAGGCGAACACGGGGCACGACAGCGTATCCTTGAAGAGTATCTTTATCATCTTTGCTATTCGCAGTAATGAATAGTGAATAAAAAACAGCTCTTGGAGTAACGAATCCGCACTGCCGCAGAAAATCTACCGAAAAAAGAACCGCGTGACCACACTTATTTGCTGTACCTGTGCATTCAACGGCCAACTGACACCATTAGTTGACCCTTCGCTGTGCACCCTTGCACGTTATCGCTCGATCAGCGCGAAGTCGGTGCGCAATCGCACACGCATTCGATGTCCCGGCAAAAACGGCGATGCGTTATCGGTCGCTAGCAGGGAAGGGGTCGCACGGAGGAAAACGTTGGCTTGCCACCTCGGCGTTTACCGAGCCGCGGCTGCGGGCGTTTTGTGCCCGCCCGGCTTCATCGCCGCGCCCGTTCCCGTCTGCGGCGTCATCGGTTGGTTGCCGCGCAGCGGCTACTGGCCGGCGTCGGACGCCGATCCGCCGTAGGCGGAAGCAAGGCGGCCGACCGAGCGCTGTCCGTCGAGCAGGCGCCAGATGCTCACGAGCTGACCGCTGAGGAGCTCGCGGATCTGCGCGTCGTGCTCGAGCACCTTGCAGATGAGCTCGGACTTGCGGCGATCCCGCGCCGGGTCCGCGCCGCCCGGCTCTTTGGCATGCATCAGGCGGCTGTACAGACCGGCGCACTCCGACTCGAGCGCGATCACGCTGTCCCAGTCGTCGCGTATCGCGGCCTCGCGCATGCGTGAGGTCACTTCCGCCAGATGCTCGTAGGAGGTCAGGATATCGGTCGCGTGTTCTTCGCGCATGTCAGTTGGATGCGCCCTTGACCAGTTGCAGGGCGCTCGGCGCCGCGGCGATTTCCGCCCATGCGCTCTGCAGCTCCGAGAGCAGCTTCGCGGGCTCGTCGAGCGCCTCGGGGCGCCCCTTGACGTTCGCGTCGAGCAGCCTCGCGCAGATGTATTCGTAGAGGGCGTCGAGCCGCTCGGCGATCTCTCCGCCCTTGGCGGTGTCGAGGCTGCACTTCAGGCCCTGGTCGACGATCGATATCGCTTTCGAGATCGCCTTGCCGCGCGCGGCGATCTGGCCGCGGATCATGTTCAGACGCGCATCGGCGATCGACGCGATGGCCCCGTCGAACAACATCATCACGAGCCGGTGCGGATTGGCCTCGGGTATGGCGCTTTCGATTCCGGTCTGGACGTACGCGCTCAGTGCGTGGCGAGTTGCAGTGTTCATGTCTCTTCTATTTGCTGGAAGGAATGCTGGCGAGCTGCTGGGTGAGGAAGCTGCTCGTGGTGTTCATGCGCGACATCAGCGCGTCGAGGGCGACGTACTGTGCGCGCAGCTGTTTCTCGATGCGGTCCATGCGCACGTTGAGCGCGTCACGGCGGTTACCGATATCCTTGATCGTGGTGGCGATGCTCTCGGTCTTCGTATTGACCACGCCGTTGGTCGCGAGCGCCTGTTCGGCGAACCTCGCGAGCCGCGCGGCGTGTCCTTCCGATACTTTCACGGTCGCGTCGGCGCCGGTGACGAGCTGCGCGGCGCTGCCGCTGTATTGCAGCGAGAGGCCTGCGGCTGCGCCGCCGGTCGCGCCGTTGAGGGTCTGTCCGCTGCCGAGCGCTGTGTAGGTCGCGCCTTTGAACGTGAACGTGCCGGCTGCGTCCGTGCCTGCGCCGGTTTCGGTGCCGTCGAAGCCGAGCGCGGGAGCGGCGATCCCCGTCAACGCGGTGACGGTGGACGCGGTGCCGTAGGCCTGCGACTCGATCTTCAGCGTGCCGCCGTCGAGGCTCACGGCCACCTGCGTGCCCCTGGCGCTGAAAACCGAGGCGCCGTTGATCGTGTTCTGTAGAAGCGTGGCGAGCTGTGCCGCGGTGTACGAGCCCTGCGGGAGCTTGAGCGTGCCGCTCGCGGTGCCGTCGATCTTCACCGAAAAGCTCTCGTTGGACGCGTCGATCACCGTCGTTGCGGCGGGTGCGTTCGTCGCCGCGGCCGCCGCGCGCGTGGCCGCCGCGCTCACGTGTACCTGCCAGTCGCCGGCGCTCGTCGCGGACGACGACGTGGTGTAGGAGAGCAGCGCGTTGTCGGACGTGCCCTGGCGTGCGAAGAGCGCCGCGACGTCTTTCGCCGAGGCTTTGAGCGCGGTGCCGAGCTTCGCGGTGTCGAGCGCGAGCGTGCCGTCTTTCTGGAACGCAACGCCGATGTCGCTCAACTGCCTGTAATCGCCGGACAGGCCGGTGAGCGCCTCACCCATCATGCCGCGCGCCGCGGTCGCGAGCGAGGCCGTTCCGCTGTCGCCGTTGAGCACGCCCGCCTTCTTGGTGGCCGCGTCGAATTTCGTGAGGCTGGTGATCGTCGCCTGCAGGTCGTTGTAACCCTTGACGAAGGACTGCACCGCGGCCTGGGCCTGCGCGGTATCGCGCGCGATCGTTATTTTCGACGTGCCGGCCTTGCCGAGGTTTATCGTCGCACCGGCGATCGCGGTGGTCACGGTATTGGACGCGCTGCTGACCGCGACGCCGTTCACCGTGAACTCGGCGTTCTGCGCCGCGCGTGCCTGGGTGAGCCCGGTGAGGGCGTCCTTCAGCTCGCCTGCCGCGAGGCCGTTCGTGACCGAGATCGTGTTTGCCGTGCCGGTATCGTTCGCGGTCAGCACCAGGCGGTAGGCGCTGCCGTCGTTGACGATCGATGCCTGCACGCCCGCTTCGGCGCCGTTGATCGCATCGCGCATTCCGCGAAGCGTGTTGTTCGAGCTGTCGATCGTCACGGTCTTGATCGAGCCCGTGCCCACCTGGATGGCGATCGTGCCGGTGGAGCCGGTCGCGGTGTCCGAGACGACGCCGCCGCTTTTCATGACCTGTGAAGTCGCGGTCTTGGTGACCTCGACGTCGAACGACCCGGGCGCTGCGCTGGCGCCGGCCGCAGCGCGGAGCACCGTGGTATCGGTCACCGACACACTGCTGGAAGTGAACCGGCTGGTCGACTGCAGCGCTGTCATCGTGCCCTGGAAGACCGACAGCGCGCCTTTGAGCGCCCCGTACGCCGAGACCTTGGTCTGGAGGCTGCTTTCCTTCTTGTCGAGGAGCGCGATCGGCTGGCGCTCGACGGTCATCAGCTGCGAGACGATCGAGTTGACGTCGAGGTTCGAGAGCCCTGAAACGGAGGTGGCCATGGCTGGTTAACGGCAGCTTTTACGCCGAGTTGCGTACGAACAGGCCCTGCAGCCGATCGAGCGCCTGCGCGATCTCGAGCATCTCCTGCGACGGAATCTGGCGGATGAGGGTGCCGGTCTGCTTTTCGACGACGCGAACGACGGTCTTCCCGGTGTCTTCGTCGACGCTGAAGCTGAGCTCGCTCTTGATCGCCTTGACGGCTTCGTTCGCCGCTTTCACCGCGTCTTTCACTGCCGTCGGGTCCGCGGGCGCGGCCGGCGGCTGTGTCTCGGCGACAGCGGCCAGCGAAGAAACAGCAGTACGAGCAGAGACCGGCCGCGGAGCTTCCGGTGCCGGGGACTGTACGGGGTTGACGTTCATCAGGGCCCTTTGCGATTGAGCTCGGGTTCAGCTCGTCTGGATCATGGTCACGCACGTCAGACACGCGCATGACCATGATGCAGACGGCGGGCAGCCGTCTTGCCCGCCGGCCCGGGCTCGTAGCCCGTGCCGGCGGTTTTCTCTTCGGCGATTAGCCGCGGAGGAGGGACAGAACGTTGTTCGGGAGCGCGTTCGCTTGCGCGAGCATCGCCACACCGGCTTGCTGCAGGATCTGGCCGCGCGTGAGCTGAGCCGATTCCGCCGCGAAGTCAGCGTCCTGGATCCGCGAACGCGAGGCCGTCAGGTTCTCGGCAGTCGTCGCGATGTTGGCGATCGTGGACGTGAAGCGGTTCTGATACGCACCCAGCGTGGCGCGGGCCGAGTTGACCGTAGCGAGCGCTGCGTCGACCGAAGTGATCGCGGTGTTCGCGCCGGCGAGCGTCGCGACCGAGATGCTGGAGATCGCGGTGCCCGTCAGGGACGAAGCCGTCGTCGCGGCGGTGAAGCCCGCGTCGGTCGGGGTCGTGCCGCCGATCGTGATACCTGCCGACGAAGTCGTCGAGAGGCTGACGGTGCTGCGGTTCGTCGCGACGGTAAGGCCGGTGTTGGCGATGGTGCCGGCGATATCGACGTTACGGCCGTCGGCTGCGGTCAGTTTGACCTGGTCGCTGCTGGCGCCGAACACGGTCGCCGTCACGCCGCTGGCTGCGGACACTGCGTTGATCGCGGCTGCGACGTTGGTCGCCTGGCCGGCTGCGGAGCCGCCGTCGGCGACTGCACCGACGTTGACACCGTTGATCTGGAACGCGCTGGCTGCAATCGCGCCGTTGCCGCCGATGGCTGCACCGGAGACGACGTTCGCGTTGGCAGTCGCCGTCACGGTGTTCTGCGAAGCATTGATTGCCATCGCAACCGAATACGCGCTGTTGGCGGTCTGGCCGTTGGCCGCGCCGGCGACGGGCGCCGAAATCGACGTGCCGTTGATCGTGACGTCACCTGCGGCGATCGGGTTCGCGGTCACTGCACCGCTCGTGACGCTGGCCGAAAAGCTCGCGCCGAGGTCCGTAGTACGCGCGCTGCTGATCGAGGAGATCGAGATCGTCTCGCCGGCGTTCGCGCCAACCTGGAAAGCCTGGCTCGTGAAGCTGCCGTCGAGCAGTTTGACGCCGTTGAACGCGGTCTGCGAAGCGACGCGGTCGATTTCAGCGGTGAGCTGCGAAACTTCGTTCTGCAGGGCGGCGCGGTCGGTGCCGCCGTTGGTCGCGTTGGCGGACTGAACCGACAGTTCGCGGATACGCTGCAGGTTGTTCGTGATCTCGCCGAGCGCGCCTTCAGCGGTCTGCGAGAGGGAGATGGCGTCGTTCGCGTTGCGGCTCGCCTGGTTCAGGCCGCGGATCTGCGACGTGAAGCGCTCGCTGATCGCCAGTCCGGCAGCGTCGTCTTTCGCGCTGTTGATGCGCAGGCCGGAGGACAGGCGCTGCAGCGAGGTCTGGAGGGCGGACTGCGACTGGTTCAGGTTGCGTTGCGCATTCAGCGACGCGATGTTCATGTTAATGACTTGCGGCATCGTAAGCTCCTTGTAGGTTTTGGCCCGTTGGCCGGTTGACTTCGGTTTGCCTGGAGGACAAATAACCGCCGTCGCGAGATGATTTACGGCGGGGGTCTGAACTTACTTTAGGACTTACGTCACACATGCCGTCGCGGGTGACGGTTTCTCGGCGGCGCCGAGTCGGGAATTCGGCGGCGCACAAAAATGCTTCGAGCGCGAGGGGGATAGGGTTTAACGGCAGGTTGAAGGCGGCCTGTAGGCCGCCGCTCAACCTGCCGTCAACCCGGTAAACGCCAAAGAGGGAAACCACGGTT
>JAQGNC010000490.1 GCA_028292065.1 Betaproteobacteria bacterium | reverse complement strand
CCGAAGACCATCGAGACCTACCGCGCGCGCATGATGGAAAAGCTCGGCATCTTCGATCTCGCCGGCCTCGTGCGCTTCGCGATACAGCAGGGCGTGACCGAGCTCGATTGAGCGGTCCTGTAGCGCCGTGCGTGGACGGCTGCTACGACGCCGCGATCGCCGCGGGACGCGCGACCGGGCTTTTGCGAGGCAGGTTGCGCTCGCACAGCGCACACGCCGCTTCGAGCGTCACCGGCCGTCCGAGCAGGTAACCCTGCATCTTCACGACGCCCATCGCTTTCAGCTTCGAGAGCTCCGCGGCGGTCTCGACGCCTTCGGCGACGAGCTCGCAGCGCTGTTCACGGCCGAACTGGATGAGCGCGGCGGCGAGCGCCGAGCGTGCCGCGTCGGCATTGAGGCCGCGCACCAGGCTCATGTGCAGCTTGATGATGTCGGGTTTCAACTGGAGGATGTGGCGGAAGCTCTCGACGCCGCCGCCGGCGTCGTCGACCGAGATGCGTAACCCCTGGTCGCGCAGCGGGCGCAGCACTTTGGCGATCTCGTCATACTGGCGGATCGTCGGGTGCTCGTTGATCTCGAGGACGATGCGCCCGAGCGCCACGCCGGCGAAGGCGTTCTCGAGCTGGCCGTTGACGATGATGTTGGGGGAGACGTTAAAGCCGATGTAGACCGACGGCGGCAGGCGCTCGAAGCTCTCGATCGCCTTGGCGATGAGCCTCGCCTCCAGCGCGACCTCGAGCCCGACCCGGGCGGCATCGGCAAACCACACCGCGGGTCCGCGCGGCGGCGTTCCCGCAAAACGCGCGAGCGCTTCGAAGCCGACGACCGATGCCCGATTGACGTCGTAGACCGGCTGGTAGAGGAACGACACCCCGTCGCGGTCGATGACGTCCTGCACGCTCGCCGCGGTTTCAGCGGCGCGTGCGCGCGAATGGATGTCGGCCTCGATGTGCTCCGCGGCGAGCTCCGCGAAGACCCTGACCATGCTCACGTCGCGCGGATGCAGCACCGCGTCGGCGCGCGGGCCGGCGCAGACCAGGGTGCCGTAACGCGCCCCGCCTTCGAGCTCGACCGGCACGCAAAGGTGAGCGCCCGCTTTCGATTCGCTGCGGCCGCAGGCGGCGTGATCGAAAGGATCGCGTCCGCCGCTGTACAGGCCCGGGTATTCCGAGCGCGTATCGAGATGGCGGATGACGCTGCCGCCTTCCACGTCCTCGGAGATGTACGCGATGTCGACGGCGAGATAGGCGCGCAAGGCGCGCAGCGCCCGCCCGAGCAGCGGCTCCATCGCGACAGCCCCGGGTTTTTTGTCTTCCACCAGGAAGTTCAGGAGCATCAGATCGCCGGGCGCTATACTCATCTCACACTCGTTTGCGGGGATTTAAGGCCATTGTAATCAAAGAAGTCGCTGCTCGACTAAAAGCTTTTTCTGAGGTTATTGGTGCGCCGCAGCAGGCAAGGCGGCACGCAGCCACGCTGCCTATATCGGCACGACCGGGGAAAGCTGAAGTGACGGCTAATGGCGCAACGGGGCAACCGCGAGCACCGACGACAGGTTGCTCGTGACGAACTCGCGCATGTCGCTTTCGTCCAGGGGTTTGCTGAGGAGATAGCCCTGGATTTCGTCGCAGCCGTTTTGCGCGAGGAAATCGAGCTGGGCGCGGGTCTCGACGCCTTCGGCGATCACCCCGAGGCCGAGGTTGTGGGCGAGCGAAATGATCGCGCGCGTGATCGTCGCGTCGTGCTGGCTGCTCGGCACGTCGTCGATGAACGAGCGGTCGATCTTCAGGCGGTCGATCGGGAAGCGGCGCAGATACCCCAGGCTCGAATAACCCGTGCCGAAATCGTCGACCGCGAGCTGGATGCCCATCTCCTTCAGCTCGCTCAGGATGCTGAGCACTCTCTCGGTGTTGCCCATCATCATGCTTTCGGTGATCTCGAGCTCCAGGCACTGCGGCGGCAGTCCGGTCCTGTCGAGGATGCGCTCGATCGATTTCGCGAGCGTCGCCTGGTAGAACTGGCGCGCCGAGAGGTTGACCGCGACGCGTCCGAACTCCTCGCCCTCGTTCCTGAGGCCGGCGGCGAACTGGCACGCGGTCAACAGCACCCATTCGCCGATCGGCACGATGAGCCCGCTGTCTTCGGCCAGCGGAATGAAGCGGTCCGGCGAGATGCGGCCGAGATCGGGGTGTTCCCAGCGGATCAGCGCTTCGAAGCCGACGAGCGCGACGCTGCTCGACGCCGCCTGCGGCTGGTAGTGCAGCAGGAGCTCGCCCTGCTCGACCGCTTTGGCGAGCTTCGACTTCAACTGGAACTGCTCGGAGATCGAGTTGTTCATCTCCTTGCGATAGAAGCTGTAGGTGTTGCGGCCGCGCTCTTTCGCGTGATACATCGCGGCGTCGGCGTTCTTCAGCAGCTCCTCGACCGACTCGCCGTCGAGCGGAAAGATCGCGATGCCGAGGCTGGCGGAGACCGAGATCTCCTGGTTTTCGATGATGACCGGAACCGACAGGCGGCTCACGATCCTCTCGGCGATGTCGGTCACGTCGGTGAGGTCGTCGACTTCGCTCGCGATCAGCACGAACTCGTCGCCGCCGAAGCGCGCCACGGTGTCTTCAGGCCGCAGGATGGTGATGAGCTCGCTCGCGACGTTCTTCAGGAGCACGTCGCCGGCGTGGTGGCCGAGGCCGTCGTTGACGAGCTTGAAGTGGTCGAGGTCGAGAAACATCACCGCGCATTGCAGCTCGCGGCGGCCCGAGCGGAACAGCGCCTGCTGCAGGCGGTCCTGGAGCAGGTGGCGGTTGGCGAGCCCGGTCAGCGCGTCGTGGTTGACGTGGTGCTCGAGCTCTTCCTGGTAGCGCCGGGTCTCCGTGATGTCGTTCAACACGCCCACGAAGTGAGTCACGTGCCCCTTGGCGTTGCGCACCGGTGAGACGTGCAGCTCGTTATAGAAGAGCGAGCCGTCCTTGCGGTAATTGCGCAGCGTGACGCGGCCTTCCTGCTGCGCGCTCAAGAGCGCGCGCAGGATCGCGAGCTCGGGCTGGCGGGTGTCTTCGCCCTGCAGGAAGCGGCAGTTCTTCCCGATCGCGTCGGCGGCGGTGTAGCCGGTGATGCGCTCGAACGCGGGATTCACGTGGACGATCGAATACTGGTGGCGCCTGCCGGTCGTAATGACGACGGCGTTGACGGTGGCCTCGAGCGCACGCTCGTGCAGGCGCAGCTTCTGTTCCGCGGCGACGCGCTCGGTGACGTCGCGAAAGTAGATCGAGAGACCGTCGGCGTGGGGGTAGGCGTCGACTTCGTACCAGATGGCGAAGCGCAGCGAGTACTCGAGATAGCGCACCGGCTTGCCTTCGCTCATCGCCTCGTGAAGACGGCGGTAGCCCTGCGTGCGCACACCTTCGGGGAAGAGGTCCCAGCAGCAGCGGCCGAGCAGGCGCCGCGCTTTCATGCCGAAGACCTGCTGGGCCTTGGCGTTGAGGTAGGTGAACCGCCACTCGCGATCGACCGCTACGAAAGCATCGCTGATGCTCTCGAGGATCTGCCCGGGCTGCAGCGTCCCGGCTATGCGATCCGGACCCGTTTCGGAATCGGAGGGCATGGCGCCTTTATGGTTATAAGAATGGCCCGCACGAGGTTGCGCGAGTTTGGTTGAGGGCATGGTCAAAGTCAAGGCGACGCAGGGCCGTAACAGGACGTCGCGATACACTGCGCGCGCACTCGAAAAGCGGTCGATGTGCGCACGTTCACCTGGGTTGCGTAACGTCAGAACCGCAGACGTCGCGAACGTTCAGCGTACCGGTGCGGTTCTCCACGAACACGCCTGAAGCGACCCGTCCGAGGCGCGCCCATCGCGCCTCAGCCACCGGACGCTTCAGCTACGGGCCGCGCCCACACGCAGCCCACCCCTTCAATATCGGCAAGGGTACGCGGGAGCTTGAGGAAGTGGGATAGGCCGTGAGACAGACCGAGGCGCTTGCGACGCTCCGCCGGCAGATTACTGCGGCGCGCGGGCCCAGACAGCCGCAAGGACAGGGGGGTGTCTGGCGATTGGCTGCCGCAATCAGCCCGTATCGCGTTTCGTTTCGAACGGCACGAAATGCTCGCAGTCGTCGCGCAGGTCCTGATCCGCGACCTTCCGATAGACCGCCGCATTAGGCGGTCTCGCAATCAGTTGGACGTGAGAATAGTTCTTCTCAATGAAATCACATACGGCATGAATCTGCGGGTACGACGTATCGTCCAGCATGATGACACCACCCACGACCAGCAGTTTGAGGCTGTAGAACACGTCTACGAGCGTGTAATCGAACAAATGATTGCCGTCGATCAAAATCAACCCGAAGCGCTCGCCCTGCTCGACCAGGCGCGGAAGAATACGATCCGAAGGGCCGAAGATTACGCGCGGACGCCCGAAGATCTGGACATTTCGCAGTGCAGCCGCCTCGCGCGCCAGATCGGCGGGCCCGGTTTCGTACGAAATGATCGTGTGGTCGGCGCTGCCGGCAGCGAGCAGGCATGAGGCGCTGAATCCCCAGCCGAGTCCGACTTCCAGCGTCCGCGGATGGCTCTCGAGCTGTCGCCAGATTTCAACGAGATAAGTGGCCTCATCCTCGTTGAGCGGCACCTGCGCCTGCTGCAGGGCAACGTTGATTTTTTTCTTTACCATCGCGACGATGCGGGCGCTGCTGCTTCCCCTCATCTCATTGAGCAACCTGGACAGCATCCATCCCTCTCGGAGTCAAAACTACTTGCCGGCCGTGCAATCGGGAACCCTCCGATGATAGCGCACGATCTTTCAGCGTCAGCACCACCATGGCTTCCCATGCGACGATCAAGGTTGCGCACGGTCGAGCTTGCGGTAGTGAACAGCCTCCGCAATATGAGCAGGCAGAATCTCACGTGACCCCGCCAAGTCTGCAACCGTTCGCCCCACCTTGAGAATCCGGTGATACCCGCGCGCAGACAAACCGAGCCGCGTGATCGCCTTTGCGAGCAGCGCCGCGCCATCCGCGTCGGGGAAGCAGTGCACGTCGACTTCCGGCGGCGTCAGACGCGCATTCGGCTTGCCCTGCCGCGCGAGCTGGCGATTTCGGGCGACCATGACGCGGCTGCGAATGGCAGCAGAGCGGTCGGACACGCTGCTGCGGACGAGCTCTTCGCGCGGCACCGCGGGCACTTCGAGCTGGATGTCGATGCGGTCGAGCAGCGGCCCCGAGATGCGCGAGCGATAGCGCGCGATCGCGTCGGGCGTGCAGCGGCAGCGGTTGGTGTAGTGGCCGAGGTAGCCGCAAGGGCATGGTGGCGTTGCTCTTTTACCCTTCATCCCGATTGCGCTTAAGGCATTGAAACCTAGGGAAACAGACTTCGAACCCGGCACCATCGGTGAGCACATTAGGAAGAAAAGGCTGATTTTGGGATTAACCCAGTTTCAGGCCGCCGCGCGCATGAAAGTCGATCCCTTGACCGTGCTCAACTGGGAAAAAAACCGGACGACTCCCCCCGCCCGAGCTGTTCCCGGCGTGATCCGGTTTTTAGGCTACGACCCTTTCCCGCAACCGCATTCGATCGGGGAAAAGCTGCGCGCGTGGCGACAGGCAGCCGGCCTTTCTATAACAGAAGCTGCCACGGGTCAGGGCGTGGATGCCACCACGTGGGGCAACTGGGAGCGAGGAGCGATAATCCTTTTTAGGAGACACCGCCTGCTTGTGGCGCAGCTCCTCGAGCTCGCTGGTGAGGCTATTACGCAAGAGATGAAAGTCCGATGGGACGATGCACATCGGAAGCAGCGCACCGACTCTGAGTGACCTCGCCTTTTTCTGGGCATGTCGCCTCAACGAATCCAGCCTCAACAATGCTGAGTCGGCCATTATCTCGAGCCGAGGTCAATACGGATGCGATGACCCGAGACAGGGCATCCAAACGCTGGCTACGTTTTGAACAATGCCTCGCCCGCAGCCTGCTTGGGCCTGCGCCGCACCCGCTAGCTCAACAAATCCACGACGCGGACGCCAAGAACGCCCGCTACTTTGGTCAGAATCAGCAATGAGGGGTTAATCACTCCGCGCTCGAGCTGACTCACGTAAGTCCGATCGATCTCCGCTTCAAAGGCGAGATCTTCTTGCGACAGGTCCTTCGCGGTGCGAAGGCGGCGCACGTTCTCCGCTAAAACGCGCCGTACCTTTTCGAACTCACCGTCCATCGCCCAAGCGTCGCTTGCGCGGGACTCTTAATCCACGGAATATATTCTACATACACTCGATTTTACGTTACTATTAATCGCTATTTTTAGGGAGCGACGAAGATATCTCGAAAGTATCTTCTGAGCAGCACTCACCACAGGGGAGGCAGCGATGGTTCGTCCAATAGCGACATGTTTCCTAGCTCTCGCGGTTAGCTCCAGCGTTTCAGGCTGTTTTGTTCCTATGGGCCTCGCGGCTATTGGCTCGGTGGCCGTGCCGGTGGCCACAACGGACTGGGGCAACGTGCGGCTTGTCGGGACGCAGCAGCAGTTAGAGCGGAACTACGCTGCGATCCGGAACATCGTTCTCGAGGAGGCCAAGAACAACGGCTTTCCCAATCCGGGCGCCGAGGTGCGACCTACGGCAAGCAATGGGTGGAGAGGACGATTCTACTTCTCGCTTCAAACCGGAATGGGAACAGATCAACTCACGGCTGAATTCCGACCTAAAGACGGTGCCGTGGAGCTCTACATGCACGGAGCGGGAAACCGAGCCGACCCCAAGGGTGCTATCAAGGCGGTCACAGAAAGAATATCCCCACTCTTTGGACAATCTCAAAGTCCGCCGCTAGGCCAGTGATGCTGCAGTTGTTGCTGAACCGCCCCCGCTCGTTCACTTTGCTAGGGAGAGTCACTCCATGAAGAGCCTCAGCATCGCTGTTGCTGCAACCATTCTGATTGTAGTGGCATCGGCCTCATCCGCCGGGATCGGAGGCTGCTGGAAGGACGTAGGAACGGCGTCGACCTGCGTTCGCATGATCTACGGCAATCAGTACGCAGTCTCATGTCGTCCTGGTGATTGGCGAACGTTCGAACTCTCGTCTCCTCGCGGTCCAGGCCAATTCACCGTCTCACCGTTGTGTATGGACCCGATGAAACGAGAACCATGCGACTACGAAGGCAGAAGTGGGGGTCAAGTACAGATAGCGCAGCCTTCTCGGAGCGAGATGATTTTCAAGATCGACAGACCCAATGGTTCTTCGGAAACATTGCGCATGGTTCGAGCCGACGAGAACCAATGCGCGGCTGCATTCCAAGGGACTCGCGGGACCTACGATTTCGGAATGATGAAATCCATCAACGATCAAGACATGCAAGCGGAACAACAAGCGGCAGCGAGGAAGTCTGAAGCAGAGCAAATGCGCAATTCCCGTGCGGTCGTCAAAGGCTCAGGACCACTGAGCGGCGAACAGGTTAAACAGGTCTGCGCCCAGACAATTGAAGCCGGCCTCATCACAGGCGCCAGCATGAAGTTTCTCAACACCGTCGAGTATTTTCCCAAAGTTTCAAGTCAGGAAGCATTTGGTGCGTATGCGCCTAAGGGCGACGTGATTCCTACGCTGCTTCACATTACTCGGCGTGATAACTCAAACGTCCGCCTTAAGGCATATTTCCAGAAAGACGCCTTCGGGCAGTGGACGTGCCACTGAACAGCAATCGAGTCGACATGTGGAACGCTTGATGACAAACGAGAGAACGGAATGTGGCTTCTGCTGTAATCGTCGGCCGACTTGGCGCGTGCGTGAGATAACGTTGTTCCTTCAATGAAGCAACAGCCCAACGAGATCAGACGTGTCAGTTTCCCGTCGAACTTGTCTCAACGCAAGCGCGTCGGCATAGCAGACTCAAGTAAGCCGGCGCGCGAAGGCGCCGGCTGTTAGGTGAGCAGGAGCGTTAGCGTCCGGTTTATTGCTCTGCCCACTGGCAAATGAGCCGCCTAGTTATAGTAGTGACGAGCGTCGGTACCCTGTTCACAAACATTACCTGTTGGTCGTGCGTCTCGATGGGCTTGCACACCTGCTCGAGTCGCGGACGCCGCTCGTTGCGGGCGACCACTGATCCGCCATACTGATTCGGCGACATGCGAAGAGCCTGCAGAAAGGCCTGGCGGGTGCCTGGAATCATGAAATCCAGGTTAGAAACTCTTTCTGCTTCGTGTTGCAGTCCGGCCTCAATCATCGCGCGCATCCAAGCGATTCCGTGTCCCTGCACAGTACCGTCGTCGCGCCCACGCAGAGCTACTGCTGCATGACCAAGTTCATGCTCGACGGCAGCCGGCCCGGGCCGATGACGATTGAGGCGGATCAACCAAGATCCACTGTTGAAATCTCCGCCGACATTCGGGGGAAACTCTTGGATGTCGCAGAGAAGCGCCATGGGTAAACGTGACAGAAGATCCGGAAAGTGCCTTGCTG
>JAQGNC010000475.1 GCA_028292065.1 Betaproteobacteria bacterium | reverse complement strand
TGCTCGGCGCGATCGCTTTCGACACCGGGCGTCCCCGCGCGGGGAGCGGGCGTTCCGAAATTGCCCGCGTGGAACGCCTTGCCGTCGGCGCCGAAATTGTCGCTATCCATCGTAACCTCCGGGACCGCGGGCGATCTGGCCGCTTGCGGCGTGTTGATGGAAGCATTTTCGGCTGAATCGGCGGCGACCGGGGCGTCAGGCGGCGCAGGACTTCTGTGGCAAACGGCCGGTTTCGGCGCCCCGAAAAGGTGCGCCGCGGCCTACCAGTGCGCCGGGAGCTTCTTCAGCAGCCTGATGCGCTTGGCGTCGATCTCGATGTAACCGCCCTGGGTCAGGTCGCGGATGATACGGCTCACCATCTCTCTCGAGCCGCCGATGCGTGCGGCGACTTCGCTCTGCGTGAGGCGCTCCGGAACCATGCGCTCGCCGTTGCGCTCGATCGCGTGGTCTTCGGTGAAACGCACGAAGCGGCCGTAGACGTCTTTCAGGGCGAGATCGCGCACTTTGTCGGTGAGCGCGCGCACCCGGCCGATGAGCCTTTCGATGAGATCGCGTGCGAACTGCGGGTTGGCGAGCAGCAGGCCTTCGACGTCGGCCTGCGGCATGACGAAGAGCCTGACGGGCTCGAGCGCCATGATCGACGCGGAGCGCGGGCCGCCGTCGAGGACGAGCTCGCCGAAATAATCGCCGGGCAGGATGGTGTCGAGCACGACTTCGCGGCCGTCGTCGCCGCTGACGAAAGCCTTCAGGCGACCCGACAGCACTTCATAGAGCGCATTGGTCTCATCGCCTTCGTTCACGACGACGGCATGCTTGCGAAAATCGCGCCTCACGCCGCGGGGTGCGAGCTCGCGCAGGGAAGACTCGTCGAGGTCGGCAAGTACGCCGGGACTGCGTGCGGGCATGTCGGAACGCTGAAAAAGCCGAAGCCCCGAGTCTCTACAAAACGAGCGCCGCGGGCAAGCCTGACGCGGCTTGCGCATCGGCTGGGCGCTTCCGTGCTTGCCAGCGCGGCTTCGGGAGACTTACCGTCGGCCTTTCAGTGCCGGCCGGGAGACGCTCGTGGGGCTCTACACGCGTTACGTGCTGCCGCGGGTGCTCGACGCGGCGATGCGACTGTCGGAGGTGAAGCGTTACCGGGCGTCGCTGATCCCGCGTGCGCGCGGCGCAGTGCTCGAGATCGGCATCGGGTCCGGCCTCAACCTGCCGTACTACGGTCCCGCGGTGGCCCATCTGAACGGGGTAGATCCTTCCACGGAGCTCCTCGCGATGACCCGGCGCAGACTGGGCGCAGTGGCTTTCGGGGTCGACCTTCTCGCGAGCCCCGCCGAGACCCTCCCGCTGGAGGACGCGTCTTGCGACGTCGCGGTGACCACGTTCACCCTGTGCAGCGTGAGCGAACCGCTCGCGGTGTTGCGCGAAGTGAGGCGCGTCCTCAAGCCGGGAGGCACCCTGCTCTTCGCCGAGCACGGTCTCGCGCCCGACGCCGCGACGATGCGCTGGCAGCACCGCCTGAACCCGGCATGGTCGCGGCTCGCGGGCGGCTGCAATCTCGATCGGCGCATTTTCGAGCTCATCGCGGATGCCGGCTTCGAGCTCGGGGACGTCACGCGCGGCTACGCGAAAGGGCCGAAAGTGCTGTCGTATATCTACTCGGGGGCGGCCACGGCGCCATAGTGCGGCCGCCCTGACACTGGAGGCATGCGCTTTGCAGCCCATCGGCATCCATTCCGCCTTCGGGTAAGCACATGAACGCCAGACAAACCTGGACTCTCACCAAGAAGAGCCTCAGCGCGTGGTCGGAAGATTACGCGCCGAGCATGGGCGCGGCGCTGTCCTACTACACCCTGTTCTCGATCGCGCCGCTGCTGCTGATCGTCATTTCGGTCGCGGGCCTCGTCTTCGGCGCCGACGCGGTGCGCGGCGTCATCTTCGCGCAGCTCCAGTCCCTGATGGGCGACGCGGGCGCGCAGGCGATCCACGAGATGCTCAGCACCACGAGCGACCCCAAGACCGGAGGCTTCGCGACCGCCGCGAGCGTCGTCGGCCTGCTGATCGGCGCGACCACCGTCTTCAACGAGCTGCAAAGCGATCTCGATCGCATCTGGCGCGCCCCGGCGCGCGTGACCTCGAGCGGCATCTGGACCCTGCTGCGCACGCGCCTCCTGTCCTTCGGGATGATCATGGGCGTGATCTTCCTGCTGACGATCTCGCTGGTGACTTCCGCCGCGCTCGCGACGATCGGCAAGTGGTGGGGCGCGTGGTTCGGCGGCTGGGAAGTGCTCGCGCACCTGCTCGACATCGTCGTCAATTTCGCGCTGCTGACGGGGATATTCGCGATGATCTACAAGGTCATCCCGCGAGTGCACGTGAGCTGGCGCGACGTCTGGACCGGCGCCGGGGTCACCTCGCTGCTCTTCGTGCTCGGCAAGTTCGGCATCGGGATGTACCTCGGCAAAAGCGACATGACATCGTCGTTCGGCGCCGCGGGCTCGATGGTGCTCGTCATGGTGTGGGTCTACTACTCGTCGCAGATCTTCCTCTTCGGCGCCGAGTTCACCTGGCAGTACGCGAACCTCTACGGCTCGCGGCGCGAGATCGCGAAGAAGGAAGCGGCCGCAGCAACCACGGAGAAGGACGTGCCGACGCGCAGCGGTGAAGGCGCCGCGCCTGCCGCGCCCGCCAGAGCCGCCGACAGCGCGCGCAAGCCCCGGCCCGCAGGCCTGACCGGCGCGCCCGGCTAGTGTGGCGAGTAACAAATTCGCAGAAGTATGGAAGGCCGTTCGTGCTGAGCCCTTCGACAGGCTCAGGACAGGCTTGTCGAAGCATGAACACTGCCGTTCACCCTTCGACTGCGGCGCAGTGCGCCCGCTCAGGGCGAACGGATTGTGACGCGAATTTGAGAATCACGCCCCTAGCTCACGGCTCGAAGAACTCCTTCACCTTGTCCATCCACGATTTCGCGCGCGGGTTGTGGCGCTCGGCATCGCTGCCGCT
>JAQGNC010000460.1 GCA_028292065.1 Betaproteobacteria bacterium | reverse complement strand
CTCGCCCGCTTGCACGAGCTCGGCGACTGCCTCAACTACAACGCGTACGGCGAGACGCTCGACGACCTGCACTATCCGCCGGCGGAGCTGTACGAGACCCTCGGGCCTTACCGCGATCCGCGGCATTTCATCTTCGACGAACCGGTATTCAACGTCCTTCGCAACGCTTACGCCGAAGACCTCTATCACGCCGGTGAGATCGCTCCGGAGCGCAAGACCGGCACAGTCGCGGTGTACGTGCTGCCGGACGCGGCGTGGAGCCGCCGGATCAACGGCATTTTCGGCAACCGGCTCGCACAGAAGAACCCGCAACTCGCACACGCGGTGCTCGTGGCGAAACCCGGCGGCTACACCGTGAGCGTGCGCGCCCCGGTCGAAGCGCCGCGCGGCGCGGGCGCGCTGTGCGAGCAGTTCGAAAGCGGCGGAGGCCGTGAGGCTGCGGGCGGCATCAACTTTCTTCCGGAGACCGGGCTGCGGCGCTTCGTGGCCGCTTTCGAAGAAGCATTCAGCACATAACTTGTGCTGTACGCTTTCGAAGAAGCATTCAGCGCATGACTTGCGCTGTACGCTTTCGAACGTGTAGCGCAGGCGCCCCGCCTGCAGCCGCTCGCCGCTACGGGTTCACGCCGCAATCGAGCAAAACCCTGCTGCAGGCGAGGGCGCCTGCGCTACGAATCGTCGCATGCCGCCTTCGGACGCAGCGCGTCCATCTCTATCGTCGCGAACGCGAGCAGCCACAGCAGCGCGTCGTAAGCGTCGAACCATTCGCGCCGCCACGCCCACGCGACGACGAGGAGCGCGAGACCGCCGTAGAGCACGATGCCCGCAGTGACGAAGCTCGCGCGGGCGCGCTGCACGAGCGCCGGGCGGCGAAATTCGAGCTCGAGCAGGACCACGACGCCGATCCACAGCACGCTGTTCACCGCGTCGAGGAGATTGTCCTCGAACACGTACCGTATCGTGGCGGCGATGACGACCGCGGCGGCTGCGAGGCGTAACGCGCGCACCGCGATTCCGGGTTCACTGCGGGGTGTGCGCGCTGAGCGGTTTTCGCGGTCGTAGAGTACGAGGAGGACGAGCCACGCCGCAGCGTCGAGCGCCTTGCTCGTGCTGCCCGAAAACGCGAAATACCCGGTGTCGACCGCGAGCAGGACAAAAAGGACGCGCTTGAGCAAGAGCGCTCAAGCCGCGCCGGCTTGCGCGCGCCGCCGCTGCGGGTGCCCGTACACTTGCGGGAGCAGCGATCCCGCGAGCATGCCCGCGATGCTCGCGAGGAGTCCCGCGAACTGCGGCGGGAAGAAACCTTCGGGATAGCCGAATTCCATGCCGAGCCACGTCGACAGGCCTGCGATCATCGCGAGTGCCGCGCCCTGGCTCGTGGCTTTTCTCCAGTACAGCCCGAATGCCAGCGGCGTGAACGCGGCCGCGAGCGTGATCTTGTAAGCGCCTTCGACCATCCCGTAGATCGACGAACTGGAGACGAGGGCGAAAGTCAGCACGGCGCACGCGAAGAGCAGCACGACGATGCGCAGCATCAGCAGGAACTGCCGGTCGTTCAGCTTCGGCAGGAACGGCCGCAGGATGTTCTCCGCGAACGTCACCGAAGGCGCGAGCAGGGTCGCGGCCGAGCACGAAAGGATCGCGGAGATGAGCGCACCGAAGAAAAACACCTGCGCCGCGAAAGGCGCATGCGCGAGGATGAGCCGCGGCAGGATCTGCTGCGAATCGGTCGTGAGGTAGCGATCGATCAGCCCCGGATCAATGAGGGTTGCCGAATACGCGAGAAACATCGGCACGAACGCGAAACAGAAATAAAGGCAGCCGCCGATCACCGAGCCGTTGCCGGCGGTGCGCTCGTTCTTGGCGGCGGCGACGCGCTGGAAGACGTCCTGCTGCGGGATCGAGCCGAGCGCCATCGTCGCCCACGCCGCGACGAACGTGACGACCGCTTTCGGGTCGAGCGGAGGGAGGAACTCGAACTTGCCCGCCTGCGAGGCGTGCTCCAGCACCACCGCGGGGCCGCCGACCACGCCCGAGATCGAGAACGCGATATAGATCATCCCGCCCATGATGACCGTCATCTGGAACAGATCGGTGAACGCGACCGACAGCATGCCTCCCGAAAGCGTCCACACCAGGACGATCGCGACGCCGAGGACCATCCCGTGCCACGGCTGCATCGCGCCGTCGGTGAGCACCGAGAAGACGAGCCCCAGCGCGGTGACCTGCGCCGAGACCCAGCCCAGATACGAGATCACGATGCACACCGACGCTGCGAGCTCGATGTGGCGGTTGTAGCGCCCGCGGTAGTAATCGCCGATCGTCAGGAGGCCGAGGCGATACAGCGGGCGCGCGAAGAAGAGCCCGACGAGGATGAGGCACATGCTCGACCCGAAAGGGTCCGCCACGACGCCGCGCAGACCTTCGTTCAGGAACTTGGCCGGAATCCCGAGCACGGTCTCGGACCCGAACCACGTCGCGAAAACGGTCGCGACGATGAAAGGCAGAGGCAGGTGGCGGCCGGCGACGACGAAATCGGTCGAGCTCTTGACCTTGGTCGCAGCGTAAAGGCCGATGCAGATCGACACGATCAGGTACAGGGTGACGAACCAGATCAGGTTGGAGGACATGGCCTAATACCAGGATTGAGGGGTCGGTATTCAGCGCTCAGGGCAGGTTGTGCAGCACCGCCGCGGCGATGGCGCCGGCGATCGCCGCGAGCAGCACCGCGATGATGCCGAGGAGCCGGTTGGTCTGCCGCCGTTCTTTCAGCGTGAGCAGCGCGGTCAGGTCGGTGCGAGGCGCCTGCGCCTTCAACGCCTGATGGAAAAGACGCGGGAGCTGCGGCAGCACGACCGTCCACGTCGGCGCTTCGTCCTGGATGCGCCGGACGAGACCTCGCCAGCCGACCTGCTCGGACATCCAGCGCTCGAGAAAAGGCTTCGCGGTGGTCCAGAGATCGAGGTTGGGGTCGAGCTGCCGGCCGAGGCCTTCGACGTTCAGCAGGGTCTTCTGCAGGAGCACGAGCTGCGGCTGCACCTCGACGTTGAACCGCCGCGAGGTCTGGAACAGGCGCAGCAGCACGCGCCCGAACGAGATGTCCTTGAGAGGCCGGTCGAACACCGGCTCGCATACCGCACGGATGGCCGATTCGAACTCGTCGATCCGGGTATCCGCGGGCGCCCACCCCGATTCGATGTGCGCGAGCGCGACGCGGTGGTAGTCGCGCCTGAAGAACCCGAGGAAGTTCTGCGCGAGATAGTGCTTGTCGACTTCGGTGAGGGTTCCCATGATGCCGAAGTCGAGCGCGATGTAGCGGCCCTGCGGCGTCACCAGGATGTTGCCCGGGTGCATGTCGGCGTGGAAAAAGCCGTCGCGAAACACCTGGGTGAAGAAAATCTCGACGCCGGCGCGGGCGAGTCGCGGGATGTCGACGCCCTGCTCGTGCAGGGTCGTGACCTGGTTGACCGGGATGCCGCGCATGCGCTGCATCACCATCACGTCCTGGGCGCAGTAATCCCAGTACACCTCGGGCACCATCAGCAGCGGCGAGCCTTCGAAGTTGCGTCGCAACTGGCTCGCGTTCGCGGCTTCGCGGACGAGATCGAGCTCGTTTTCGAGGTGCTTGGCGAATTCGGCGATCACCGCCTGCGGCCGCAGCCTGCGGCCTTCGGCCCACTGGCGCTCGATCAGGCTCGCCGCGGCGTTGAGCAGCGCGAGATCGTTGGCGATGATCGAGGCGATCCCCGGACGCAGCACCTTGACCGCGACTTCGGTGCCGTCGGGAAGCTCGGCGAGGTGGACCTGCGCGACCGATGCGCTCGCGACCGGCACGCGCTCGAAGCGCACGAACACGTCGTCGACCGGGCGTCCGTAGACCCGCTGCAGCGTCGCGAGCACCGCTTCGACCGGGAACGGCGGCACCTGGTCCTGCAGCATCGCGAGCTCGTCGGCGATGTCGGTCGGCAGCAGGTCGCGGCGCGTCGACAGGACCTGCCCGAACTTCACGAAGATCGGGCCGAGCGCTTCGAGCGCCTTGCGCAGGCGCACCGCGCGCGGGGTCTTGTAGCGCCGCTTGAGCAGCAGCGCGTCGAGCACGGTCCGCAGCGGCCGGGCGCGCTCGTGGTCGAGCGCGAACTCGTACAGGCCGAAGCGAATGCTGACCGAAATGATCTTGATCAGGCGGAAAATGCGCATCAAACGGAACGCGTGAGGCGTGAGGGGTGAGGGGTGAGGCGCCGCGCGTGAGGCGTGAGGGGTGAGGCGCGACGACGCGGGAGGCGGGAGGCGCGACGACGCGTGAGGCGTGAGGCGTGAGGCGTGAGGCGTGCACCGTCCCAGTGTCGAGGCTCATCGTGCCGGGTCCGGCACGCGCAATGCGAGCAGCGACACGCGCTTCCCGAGGCGCTCGGCGTCGTCGCGTAGGGTGTCGACGTCGCGGTTGAAGCGCT
>JAQGNC010000452.1 GCA_028292065.1 Betaproteobacteria bacterium | reverse complement strand
GTGGGTTTTGAAGGAAGGGAGGCGCGGAGGGAAACCTTGGTTTCCTTCCGCATCGTTCACCGCCCGCAGGTCCCGAAGGGACCTTCAGGGGGAGGGTTAGGGTGGGGGTGGTTTTAAGCACTGCGGGGATGACTAGGGATATGTCGCCGCAGCCGCCTTAGGCGCCTGCGGCTCCGCGGTCCCCAGGGCTTTCAGCGCCAGCTCCAGACTCTCGCGGTAATGCCGCCTCGCCGCGTCGGCATTGCCGAGCTTTTCCTGGAGCCGCGCGAGCTCCACGTGGCCGGCGAGCGTCGGCTCGACCGACACGCTCGCTTCAAGATAGCTTTGCGCTTTGCCCCACAGCGCCTGGCGCGCGCAGAGCTTGCCCAGGACGAGCAGGAGCGCGGCGTCGTGCGGCTGCTGCTGCAGCCACCGCTCGGCGCGCTCGATCTGGCGCACCGGGTCCCTGCCTTCGGCCCCCGAATAGAGCGCCACGAGCTGGCTGTCCCACGCGGTCTCGAGGCTCTGCTCGACGATCTGCTGCGCCTCGGCGCCGCGGCCGAGCCCGATGAAAATGCGCGCGGCGGCTGCAGCGACCGAGGTGTCGCGCTTTTGCGCGTCGGGGACTTTCTTCCACGCTTCGTCGAACGCGTGCGGGTCGAGCGCTTTTTTCCTGAGGCTTTCGACCAGCGCATGGGTGCGCAGCTGGTTCGCCTGCTCGCTGTCGAAGACGCTGCGGCGCTCGAGCTCTCCGACGAGTGCGACGACCTGGTCCCAGCGGCGCGCGAGCTGCTGCGCTTTCAACTCGAGCTTGAGCGCCGCGGTGTGTTTGCGCGGAAGCCCCTGCAGCGCGTCGAGCGCTTCCTCGCCGCGCCTTTGTTCCAGCAGGAGCTCGGCTTCGGTGACGATGCGCAGCGCGTCCTCGTCGCTCCCACCGTGCGCCGCCTGCCGGAGATACGCGTCGCGCCGGTCGTAGGCGCGCAGCTCGTGCGCCGCACGCGCGGCGAGCACGAGCGCCAGGCGCTTGTGCTCGCCGAGCTCGATCGATTGCGCGGCAGCGCGCTCGGCCTTCGCGTAGCGGCCTTCGAAATACGCTTCGAGCGCCGAGAGCAGCGCCGCCTGCGCGCTTTCCCGGCGGCGCGCGAGCCGGTACTGGCGCACGCGAGCCGGCGTCTGCACCGCGGTGGTCACCAGCCGCACCAGGCTGTAGAGCACGATGAAGCCGATCGCGAGCAGCACGAAAAGCAGGTTGAGCGACACCTCGATGCGATACGGCGGCAGCACGACGAGCACGTAGCCGTCGTTGTAGCGCGCAGCGACGACGAGCCCGACCGCGAGCGCGAAGAGCGCGATGATCGAAAACAGCGTCTTCACCGCGTCGGGCGCTCGCGCGCGAGCCGGAGGTTGCGCACCGAGTCGAGCGTGGAAGAGATGTCGGGCATCTCGATGTTGATGTCGCTCTCGTGCAGGTTGCGCAGGGTCGAGAGCGTGTTGCCGACCGCTTTCTCGCGGGTGTCGTAGTACTTCGACACCCAGTCGCGCGCCGCATTGAGATCGGCCTTGAAGCTCGTCTGGTCGCGGGAGAGCAGCGCGAGGCGCGCGCCGAGCAGTCTCAGTTTCAGGTTCTCGCGCAGGTAGAACGTCTGCGAAGGCGCGAGCAGCGGCACCTCGGGGCGGTCCATGTTCTGCACCCGCACGAGCTGTTTCAGCTCGTTCCACGCTTCGCGCGCGAAGCGCTGCCACGTGTTGACCGGTGCGGCGGTCGGCGCGTCACCCGCGGCGGTCTCCGGAGGGCGCACTTCCATCGCGAGCGGCAGCTTGTCGATCGACGCGATCACGTTGTCGAGGCGCACCGCGATCCCGACCGTATCGACGAACGGCATCGCCTTCAGGCGCTCGATGTCGCGGTTGAGCGCTTTGCGAACAGGGGTGAGCTGCGGTCTTTCCATGCGCTGCAGGCGCGAGTCGGCGCTTTGCAGCGCGATCAGCGCCGCTTTGACGTTGCCCGCGAGCTGGAGCTGCTGGCTCGCGAGCAGCAGCGACTGCTCGATCTCGGCGAGCGCGGCTTCGTCGCGATTGCGCGAGAGCTCCTGATACAGCGCTTCGAGCGCGATCTGCTGGCTTTGCGATTCGGCGACTTTCGCTTCGAGCACGCCGAGCTTCACCTGCGCGTCCGCGCTCGCTTCGCGCGCCTGGTCCGCGATCACCTTGCTCGCCTTGTTCAGCGAGTCGGCGTCCGAAATTTTCTTCGCGAGCTCCTGGCGCAGCCCTTCGGTGACGCTGCGGCTGTCGTACCACAGCCATCCGAGCAGGAGCAGCGCAAGCACCGCGAGGAGGAAAGCGCTGGCGGTGAAGAAGCGCTCGCCGTCGGGCGCGGGACGCGACGGTGGCGGTGAGGGAGGCGGCGGCGCAGGCGCTGCGGCGGGAATCGCCTCGGCCAGGCCGGGCGCGGTTTCGTTCGGGGGCGTGTCGTTCATACGGGGGAGCGACAGTATGCGAGGTTAGGAAGACTGCCGCAACATGACCGCTGCACGTTACGCGAAGTGTTGCGTAATCGCATGAGCGATGCCTTCGTCGCCGGAAGCGGTCGCGACGACGTGAGCAAGACCGAGCTCGCGTGCGGTTTGCGCGATGCGCGGATGAGGCACGAAGAGCGGCGTTGCCGCGAGCGCGCCGCGGCCGGCGTCGCCGAGCATGGCGTGCAGGTTGCGCAAGCCTTCGCTGCTCGTGGCGACCACGCCGTCGACCTCACCGCGGGCCCACGCGTCGAGCAGCGGCGTGACATCGGAAGTGGCTTTCACGCGCCGGTAGCACTCGGCGTATTCGACGCTCGCGCCGCGCGCTTTGAGCGTGTCGCCGAGAACCGGACGCCCGCCGTCGCCGCGGAAGATCACGATGCGCTTGCCGGCGACGTTCTCGAGCTCGGGCAGGTCGAGCAGGGCTTCACTGTCGAAGCGCGCCTTCGGCACGATCACCTGCTCGACGCCGAGGCGGTTGAGCTCGCGCGCGCTTCCCGCACCGATAGCGGCGATGCGCAAATCCTTGGGCATCGCGCGCCGCGCGCTGATCGCCTGCATCGCTTTGGTCACCGCGTTGGGGCTGATGAAGATCGCCGCGTCGAAAGCGTCGAGCCGGTCGATCAGCGCGTTCAGTTTCGACGCGTCGGCCACGTCGAGGATGTCGATGACCGGAAACGCCATGGCGCGACCGCCTTCGCGCTCGATCAGCGCGGCGAGCGTGCGGCCCTGCTCGAGCGGGCGCGTGATGACGATGCCGCGCCCGTCGAGCGCATGCGAGCGCGGATTATGCGAGGTCACGGCAGCGTATCGATGCGCGCGCGCCTACGAGCCGCCGGCCA
>JAQGNC010000447.1 GCA_028292065.1 Betaproteobacteria bacterium | reverse complement strand
ACCGTCATCCGCAGCGAGACCAACCTGCATTTCCTGCTGGGGGTGAACCGCGCAGCGCGCGAGGCGCGCGGCCGCCACCTGCTGCTGCTCAACAGCGACGCGCAGCTCCTTCCGGGAACCCTCGAGGCCGCGGTCCGTACCCTCGAAAGCGCGAAAGACATCGGCGCGGTCGGCGCGCGTATCGTGCTGCCCGACGGCACGCTGCAGGAAGCCGGCTCGATCATCTGGAACGACGGCACGTGCCACGGCTACGGCCGCGGGCGCCCGGCGACCGACGGCGAATTCATGTTCCGCCGCGATGTCGACTACTGCTCGGGCGCATTCCTCCTGACCCCGCGCGCGCTGTGGGAGAAGCTCGGCGGTTTCGACGAGCGCTACGTCCCGTGCTACTACGAAGAGACCGATTACTGCGTGCGCCTGTGGGAATCCGGCTGCCGGGTGGTCTACGGGCCCGACGCGGTCATCCTGCATTACGAGTTCGGCAGCAGCTCGATGTCGCAGGGCATCAGCTGGCAGATCGACAACCTCGGGCGCTTTCGCGAGCGCCACCAGGCGTGGCTCGCGCTGCAGCACGAAGCGTCCGAATCCGCCCCGCTCGCCGCGCGCTCGCGGCCGTCCACGCAGCTGCGGGTGCTCATGATCGAGGACCGCGTTCCGCACGTGAAGTCCGGCGGCGGCTATCCGCGCGCGAATTCGATCCTGCGCGAGCTCGTCGCGGCCGGCGCGCGAGTGACGCTCTTTCCGATGGCGGCGATTGAAGAGCAGTGGCCGCAGGTTCGCGAGTCGGTCGACGATTCGGTCGAGGTCCTCGTGCAGCGCTCGGCGTTCGACCTGCACGATTTTCTGCGCGAGCGCCGCGGGCTGTACGACGCGATCGTGGTGTGCCGCCCGCACAACATGGAAACCTACGTCGACGCGCTGACTCGCACGCCCGGGCTCGAAGGCGACGCTTTCGTGCTCTACGACGCCGAAGCGCTTTTCGCGCCTCGCGACGCGGTGCGCCGGCAGCTCGCCGGCAAGCCTTTCAAGCCGGGCGAGATGGAGCGCGAGCTCGCGGCCGAAATCGCGCTCGCGAAGCGCGCGGACGCGGTAGTGTCGGTGTCGGCCCAGGAGAAGGCGGTTTTCGAGCAGCACGGCATCCGCCGCACGTGGCTCCTCGGTCACGCGATCGCCCCGCGGCCCACCGCCGCGCCGTTCGATGCGCGCGACGGTTTCGTCTTCCTCGGCGCGCTGTATGACGACAAGTCGCCGAACGCCGAAAGCCTGCGCTGGTTCGCCGCCGAGATCCTGCCGCGGCTGCGCGAGCACTTCGGTGCGCACCTGAAGCTTCGAATCGTCGGCGGCGTGACCGCCCCTTCGATCCTGGCGCTCGCCCCAGACGCGTTCGAGCTGCTGGGCCCGGTGGACGACCTCGCGACCGTATTCGCGCGGGCGCGCGTGATGGTCGCGCCGACGCGAATCGCCGCGGGCATCCCCACGAAAGTGCACGACGCGGCGGCGCTCGGCGTGCCGGTCGTCACGACCGACCTCATCGCCTCACAGCTCGGCTGGACTCCCGGAGTGGACGTGCTCGCGAGCTCCGACCCGGCAGCGTTCGCGAAACTCTGCGTCGAGCTTCACAGCAACGGCGAGCTGTGGGCGCGCGTGAGAAGCGCGGCGCTCGAACGGGTGAGCGCCGAGTGCTCGCCCGAACGGTTTTCGCGGACGATGCGCGAGATCCTCGCGGCGGTTCCGGCGCGCGAAGCACGCCACGCCGGCGGCGCAACACCCGTGGCTGCGGCACCCGCGCCCGCGCGCGCAGGCTGAAACGACAAGCCCGCAGCCAGCCGATCATGGTCGAAGTGCTGCTCAACGGCCGCCTGGGGAACTGGCTGTTCCAGTACGCCGCGGCGCGCACGCTCGCGCTGAAGACCGGCACCGGGGTCGTGCTGAATCTTTCGCGCTACGTGAGCTGGCGCGATCCGCGCGGCAGCGCGGTGGTGACCGCGCTGCGATTCTTCAAGCTCGACGCCGCGTATACGCGACTCGGCGCCGACGCGGGCCGCACGCTCGAAAAGGTCGGCCTGCGCGAGCGCCGCAAGGATTTCGCAGAAGCCGCGTGGGGTTACGACCCGCGCTTCGAGGCGCTCGGCGCGGCGACGAGGCTCGAGGGGTATTTCCAGAGCCCGAAATACTGGCAGGGCTTTGACGCCGTGCTGCGATCCGACCTCGCGCCGCGCCGCCTGCCCGATGACCCGGTGCTTACACGCACGCTCGCCGCTTTCACCGGACCGGCCGCAGTGTCGGTGCACGTGAGGCGCGGGGATTACCTGACGACCGAGCGCGCGCTGCACGGCGTGTGCACCCCGGACTACTACGCGCGCGCCATCCGCGAGATGCGCAGCCGCGTGATCGGGGCGAGATTCTTCGTCTTCTCCGACGATACCGCGTGGTGCCGCGGGCATTTCACCGATCCCGACATGACCGTGGTCGACGTGCCTGCGAGCGCGCGCGAACCCGCGCTCGACCTGTATCTGATGAGCCGGTGCGCCCACCACGTCATCAGCAACAGCACCTACTCGTGGTGGGGGGCGTGGCTGGCCGCGTCGGCGGGCGCGATCGTGTGCACGCCCGAGCGCTGGTTCAACGACGAACACATGAGCGCGCGCGCGATGCGCGACACCGTTCCCGCGCAGTGGCTGCGGATCCCGTGCGAAGGTCAGCCGCCCGGCGCTTGAGCTTCAGTCCTGAAGTACGCGTGGTCCTTGTCGAGCGCGACGATCACCGGCTGCAGGTGCCGCAGGTGCCGGTAAGCGCTTTCGGGATAGCAGTACGCCGGGGTCAGGCGTTTCGGATTTCTTCCGCACATATACCGGTTGAGAGGGCTTTCGTCGTGCCACACCGCGATGACGTTGTTCGCGAGGTCCTTGTCGACCGCGTCGCGCAGC
>JAQGNC010000435.1 GCA_028292065.1 Betaproteobacteria bacterium | reverse complement strand
CATTACAAATCGGGCTCGATGAACGTCACCAGCGCCAAGACGCTCGTCATGGTCAAGAACGGCGACAAGTGGCTCATCCAGCAGGAAAGGTCCGGCAGCTGAAGCGCGCACCAACGGCGATCTCCCGCCTCCTGAGCGCGGCCGTAGCGGCCGCGCTCTGCATCGCGCTTTGCATCCCCTCGCCGGCCGGCGCGATGAGCGGCAAGCCCGTCCAGCCGCCGGCGCGCACCGCCGCGGCCCCTTCGGCCATCGAGCCCGAAGCCCTGCTCGTCAAGACGCTGCATGCGATCCAGAGCAACCAGCTCGATGTGGCGCTCGCCGAAGTCGAGCAGGTCATCCAGGCATACCCCAACTTCCGTCTCGCTCACCTCATCAAGGGCGACCTGCTGCTCGCGCGCTCGCAGCCGCTGAAAACGATGGGCGGCGCGACCGGGGTTCCGCTCGACCGCCTCGCGGACCTGCGCGAAGAAGCGCGCGCGAGGCTCGCCCGCCAGCAGCACGAACGTCCCGGCGACCGCGTGCCGCGTTATCTGGTCCAGCTCCAGCCCGACCAGAAATTCGCGATCGTGGTCGACACGTCGAAGTCGACGCTGTACGTATTCGAGAACCGCAACGGCAGCGCACACTACCTCGCCGACTACTACATCAGCAGCGGCAAGAGCGGCGTCGACAAGCTGCGCGAAGGCGACAAGAAAACCCCGCTCGGCGTGTATCACGTGACGAGCAGCATGCCGAAGGAAAAGCTCGCGGACCTCTACGGCGTGGGCGCTTTCCCGATCAACTACCCGAACGAGTGGGACCGGCGCGAAGGCCGCAGCGGCAGCGGCATCTGGCTGCACGGCACGCCGTCGGACACGTTCAGCCGCCCGCCGCAGGCGAGCGACGGCTGCGTGGTGCTCACGAATCGCGATCTGGAGGCGATCCGCCAGCGCATGCAGATCGGCCTCACGCCGGTGATCATTTCGAGCAACGTCGAGTGGGTCCAGCCGCAGGCCGTGACCGGATTGCGGCAGGAACTGAGCGCTATGGTCGAGCAGTGGCGCCGCGACTGGGAAGGCCTGAACACCGACAAGTACCTCACGCACTACTCGCAGAGCTTCAACGCCGGCGGCCAGGACTACAAGGCTTTCGCGCAGCAGAAAAAGCAGGTCAACGGCGGCAAGCAGTGGGTGAAGGTGAAGCTCGAGAAAGTCAGCATGTTCCTCTACCCGGGCAAGGAACGCCTGGCGGTGGTGACTTTCGACCAGGATTACACGAGCAGCAACCTGGCGAACAAAATGCGCAAGCGCCAGTATTGGATCAAGGAAGGGTCCGGCTGGAGGATTGTTCACGAGGGCGCCGCCTGAGTTCTCAGGCGCCCCGCTTGAGCATCCCGCCGTAACCGTTTAAATTCGCGCATCAGAGGCCGCATTCCGCGGCCTCGTCACTTCCGCTCTCCACATGATCAAAACTCTCTTCGCCGCTTTCGCGCTGGTCCTTTCGTTTGCCGCTGCCGCTGCGGCGCCCGCCGCCAATCCGCAGGTCGAAGTTCGCACCAACATGGGGAGCTTCACGCTCGAGCTCTACCCGGAGAACGCGCCCAACACCGTTCAGAACTTCCTCCAGTACGTCAAAGACGGCCATTACAACGGCACGATCTTTCATCGTGTGATGCCGGGATTCATGATCCAGGGCGGTGGATTCGACCAGAAGTTCGAGGAGAAACCGACCCGGCCGCCGATCAAGAACGAAGCCGGCAACGGGCTTCGCAACGGTGTCGGCATGGTGTCGATGGCGCGCACCAAAGATCCGCATTCGGCGAGCGCGCAGTTCTTCATCAACGTCGCGGAAAACCCGACGCTAGACTTCAAGGCGCCCACGCAGGAAGGCTACGGCTACACGCCGTTCGGCAAGGTGATCAAAGGCATGGACGTCGTCGAGCGCATCACTGCCGTTCCGACCGGTCCGGGCAAACCGCCGCACCAGGACGTGCCTCGCAAACCGGTCGTCATCGAGCGCATACAGCTCGTCGGCGCGAACCCTTCGAAATAAGGACAGAACCATGATCAAGCTGCACACCAACTTCGGCGTCATCGGCGTCGAGCTCGACGAAGACAAAGCCCCCTTAAGCGCCGCCAACTTCCGCGAATACGTGAAAAGCGGATCGTTCGACAACACCATTTTCCATCGCGTGATCGACGGCTTCATGATTCAGGGCGGCGGTTTCGAGCCGGGCATGAAGCAGAAACCCACTCGCGAAACGATCAAGAACGAAGCCGACAATGGCCTGAAGAACGACAAGTACACGCTCGCGATGGCGCGCACTTCCGACCCGCACTCGGCGACCGCGCAGTTCTTCATCAACGTCGGGGACAACAGTTTCCTCAACCACACCGGCCAGACCGCGCAGGGCTGGGGTTACGCGGTCTTCGGCCGCGTCGTCGAAGGCCAGGACGTCGTCGACAAGATCCGCAAAGTGAAGACCGGCACTCGCGGCATGCACCAGGACGTGCCGCTGGACGACGTGATCATCGAGCGGGCCGAAGAGGTCTGAGCCGCGGCACGAGGCATGAGGGCGCAGGGATGAAAAGCAGGCGTCGGCCTGGGAGCTTCAGCTTCGCCCCTCATCCTTCATCCCTCAGCCCTCATCCCTGATGTCCGCAAGCCTGTTCATCAGCGACCTGCACCTCGCGCCCGAGCGGCCTCGAATACTCGAGCAGTTCTTCCGATTTCTGGAAGGCCCGGCGCGCGAGGCCGACGCGCTATACGTCCTCGGTGACCTTTTCGAGCACTGGCTCGGCGACGACAACCACGAAGACCCGCTGAACCGCGTCGTCGCCGAAGCTTTCGCAACGCTCGCGGCAGCGGGGCCCGCCGTGTACTTCATGCACGGCAACCGCGATGTGCTGGTCGGCGAAGACTTCGCGCGCCGCGCCGGCGCCCGACTGCTCGCCGACCCCACCACGGTCGATCTCCATGGCACGCGCACCCTGCTCATGCACGGCGACACGCTGTGCACCGACGACGTCGAATACCTGAAGTTCAGGGCCTACGCGCGTCATCCGGCCAACCAGGCACGGTTCCTCGGGCAGCCGATCGAAGCACGCCGCGCCGAAATGGAAGCGCTGCGCGTGCGCAACATCGACGCCAAACAGGGCAAGACGGCGCAGATCATGGACGTGAACGCCGCAGCGGTGGAGCAGGCGCTGCGCGAGGCCGGATACCCGCGGCTCATCCACGGCCATACCCATAGACCCGCGAAACACCTGCACACCGTCGACGGCCATGCGTGCGAGCGCTGGGTGCTGGCGGACTGGTACGAGAACGGGAGTTATCTGCGGTGCGATGAGAGCGGTTGCGTGTCGGTCGCGCTTTGATTCTGTGCTTGCGCCGTCACACCCTCCCCGCTGAAGGTCATCCGGAATCCCCGCTGTGGACCATGCGGAAGGAACCGAGGTTTGCCTCTCGGCTCTTGAAACCACCCCCACCCTAACCCTCCCCCTGAAGG
>JAQGNC010000368.1 GCA_028292065.1 Betaproteobacteria bacterium | reverse complement strand
TCGATCTGCGCGACGCTGCCGAAGCTGCTATCTTCCTTCAGGCGCCGCTCATTGTCTTTTGCGAAATCGACCGCCGCGCCGGCTTCCCTCGCGCGGGCGCGCGCCGTCTGCGCAGCCGCAAGCGCCGACTGCTGGTCTTCGGTCCTCGCCTGCTCGAGCGACGCGATCTCCTTCTTCAGCGATTCGATGCGCGGCGGAATCGCATTGAGGCGCGACTCTTCTTCGCGCAGGCGCAGCTTCTCGCTCGTGGCGTCGAGCTGGACCAGCACGTCGCCGGGCCTGACTTCCTGGCCGAGGGCGAGCGAAGTCGCGACGATACGGCTCGGCACGAGCGCCGCGACTGGGTGGGCCGATTGCTGTACTTCGAGCCTCGCGCGATTCGAGACTTCGTAGACCGTGACCGAGCCGAGGAAGAACCAGCCGAGCCACGCGGCGAGCATCACGCCGGCGAGCGACCACGCCACGACCGCGTACCTCGACGTGTCGCTCGCGAGCGCACGGGTGGTGCGGCCGAAATGGGGAGCCATGGTCAGCTGCGGGCGGGTTTGCCGTGGCGGTTCGCGACCAGCGCCGCTTCGACGCGGCTGCGCACCTGCAGCTTCTGCAGGATGTTGGTCACGTAGTGCTTTACCGTTTTTTCAGACAGGAAGATGCGCTCGCCGATCGCGCGGTTGGTAAGACCAGTCCCGATCAGCTGGAGAATCTCGCGCTCGCGCTCGGTCAGCTCCTGCAGCGGGTCGGGGGCCTGCCCCTGCGTGAGCGATACCAGCATTTCGGCCGCGATCGAAGGCGACACGTAGACCTCGCCCGCGACCGCGGAGCGGATGACCTGCGCGAGCTCCTTGCCGGAGACGCCTTTGAGCACGTAACCGCGCGCGCCCGCCTTGAACGCGGCGAGCAGCTTGTCCTTGTCGTCGGACACCGTGAGCATGACGATCGTGGTCGCCGGGCACGCGATCGAGATTTTCTCGGCGGTCGTGATGCCGCTCCAGCCCACCATGCTGATGTCGAGCAGCACGAGATCGGGAAGCAGGGTGCGCGCGAGCTCGAGCGCTTCTTCGCCTGAAGCGGTTTCGCCGACGACTTTGAGGTCGGGCTCGAGTCCGAGCGAATGCACGACCCCCTGCCGGAACAAAGGGTGGTCATCGACGACGAGCAGGTTGATCGAGTCAGTCATTGCGGTCGTGCTCGGGGCTGAGCGGCAGGGTGATGCGGATCAGTGTACCCACCCCGGAGCGGCTCTGCAGCTCGAAAGATCCGCCGAGCACTTCCGCCCGCTGGCGCATGCCGGTCAGGCCGAGCCTGCCTTTTTTCATCGCCGCTTCGGTGTCGAAGCCGGGGCCGTCGTCGCTGACTTCCATCGTCAGGGAGGTGGCGGCGCCTTTGACGTGCACGTGAGGTTGCTTGCACTTGGCGTGGCGGAAGGTGTTCGCCAGCGCTTCCTGCAGCAGCCGGTAGAGGGTGATCTTCACCCGCAGCGACGGGTGCACGTCGGCGACGTCGGTCTCCAGCGAGACCGTGCAGCCGGTCTTGGTCTCGTAGTCGCGGATGACGCGTCCGAGGAGATCGCGCACTTCCAGCGGTTCGATATCGGGAAGCTGCAGGTCGGCCGATATCGCGCACATGTCGCTCAGGGCCGATTCGACCGCGAGGCGCACGGGCAGCAGGTTTTCCGCGTGGCGCTCGTGGTCGCTGTTGCCGCTCCCGGCGCAGGTGTCGCCGATGTTCTTCAACTGCATCAACGCGAAACCGAGGTCCTGCCCCGGCCCGTCGTGGATGTCCGACGAGATGCGCTGCAGGAACGTCTCGTTGAGCGAAGTAGCGCGCTCCGCGGCGCGGCGGACCCGCTCGTGGAGCTGGGTGTTCTGCTCGTTCAGGTGAGTGAGCTGCATGACCTTGTCGCTCAGATCGCGCTGCTGGTCGATGATCTTGCGGCTGCCGCGGCGCACGAGCAGGAAAAGCAGCAGGTAGGCGCCGAGCATCGTGGCGGCGACGAGCAGCCAGCTGCGCGCCTGCGCGACGCTCGCCTCGCGGTCGACCTCGTCAGGCGCGGAATAGAACTCGGCCGACGCGATGACTTTGCCGAGCCGGTCCGCGTGTATCGGGGTGTAGGTTTCGATGAGCCGCGTCCGGGGCGCACCGTGCTGCTCGCGTTCGGCGTCGGAGCGGGCGCTGATCTCCGAATAAATGTCGCCCGCCAGCGCGGCGGCGAGTCCCTCGTCGATCGGAAAGGTTTTCCCGGTGTCGTCGCTGTCGCTGCTGAAAAGCACCCGGCCGTCGGGCCGCCAGATCTTGAGCGACACGATTTTCTTGCCGAGGGCGGTGTTGGCGAGCAGGGCGGCGAGCTCCGAGCGATCGGTCGGCGAGAGGTCGTCGGCGTGCAGGAGCGTCTGCACGTGCGGTGCGACGAAGCTGTCGACGTAAAGGCCGGTCACCCCGCCGATCCTGCGCACCACGCTGTCCTCGACCTGCAGCCCGATCCACCAGCCGATCACCAGTGTGGCGGCGAGCAGGATCGGAAAGCTGACCAGGAGGTACTGCTGGGCCAGTGAGAGGCGGCCGAGGATGTTCTTCATGTGGAGGAATCGGAGCAAGCCCGCCACTGTAGCAGCCGGCCGGGGGCTTCGCATCCGACCAAGGTCCCGATGTTTTTTGGACCATCGGTGGTCCGAAATCGCGCAACTCGGACGTGCTCAGGGCGGGAGGCGCCCGCTACATTGGCCCCATGAAACGGCACGCGAGCAGGGCAGGACCGGAATGGCTGACATGATCAAGACGGCGGACGAAGCGGCACGGCACGGGTGCCCGATGCACGCGCACGGCGCGGCGCGGCCGCCGCTCGGCCCCGACGACGAGCTTTTCTTCCCGCACCACAAGCGCGTCATCACCCAGTATTCGACCGACGCGCAGGGCGCGGCGGCGCTGCACCTCTACTACGGCGACAAGGAAATCTCGTTCGATGAGCCGGAGCTTTTCGCGTTCGGCGAGAACCTCGGGCGCCAGGCGCGCTTTCCCGCCGGCGCCGCGACCGCGTGGGGCGACGGTTACGAGTGGCCGCGAGTCCGCGAGCTTCTCGGGCAGCTCCTCGAAGGCGGGATCCTGCAATACGCCGAAACCGCGGAGCCCGAGCCGGTGAGCCCCCGCGACGGCGCGCGGGCATCGCCGCTGCCGCCGGCCGCGACGATCGCGGCGCGGAGCTGGGACGAGTGCGAGTCGATCACGCGGGAGCTCACCGGCCACGCCCTCGAGCCGGGCTATCTCGAGCTCGTCGTGCCGATCTTCCGCGTCGCCCACATGGCGCTCGACGCCGACGGCCGCCAGGTGGGCGAAGCCAACGTATTCCCGAAACCGCTGCGGCTCGACGTGCCGACCAAATGGCGCACGTGCATCTACGGCGGCAGCCGCTTCCAGGACGAGCGCCCGATGAACGTGGCGGCGCTGAAGACCATGCGCGCCCACTGGGCGCAGATGATGGAAGCGCTGCGCCGCATCCGCGAGGCCTATCTCGCGCGTTTTCCCGCCGCGAGTAAAGGCTGGACGGTGGGGGACCTCGAGCGCCTGTCGACCCTGGTGCTGGCGGTGCCGACCTACCTGCTGGTGTGCACGCAAGGCCGGGTCGCCAACGGCGAGCTGCACCCGGCGCTGTCGTCGATGTTCCGCGTCACCGACGGCCTGCGCATGACCACGCACCAGATGCTCTTCGTGCCGGTGGACGAAGCGACGCTCTCGCCCGCTGCGCCGATCACCGCGCGCGAGGTGTACGACTACGCCGAGCGCAATTACGCTTTCCATTCCACCCACGGGGTGTGCGCGGGTCCGCGCACGATGATCGAGGAATTCCTGGGCGTGCTCATCGACGGCAGGGCGGCGCGCGAAGACGAGCCGCCGGTGGTGCTCGACGCCGCGATCGAAGAGGCGCTGCGCTCGATCGGGAGTGCTTTCTATTACGGCCTGTACGGCCTGCAGGCGCACGCGGTGGTGTTTTCGCTGTGGCCGGTGATGACGCGCACTTACGAGCGCCTCTCGCGCATCGCCGACGAATGGCCGGGGGAAGGCTCCGACGCGGTCGGGAAGCTTCGCGAGCACCTGCACAGCCGGATGGAAACGCTCAAGCACGAGAGCCACCACGCGACCGAGGAGTGGCGCGCGAACCGCGAGCGCGTCTATGCGCACATCTTTGAAGAGTGCGCGGCGGGTCTCGGCGTGAGCCCGGGCAAACCGCTGGCGGAGCGCTTCGCGCCGGTCGCCGGGGCCG
>JAQGNC010000009.1 GCA_028292065.1 Betaproteobacteria bacterium | reverse complement strand
GGTAGAGCGGCCGATTGCGCTGTTTGAGGCGCCGTGCGGCGCCGCTGAAGCGCACGGCCACGGGGTGATAGACACGGCTGTAGAAGCGGTTGAGCGCCCCGACCGGCTCGTTCTCCATGTTCTGCGTCGCGCTCGCCGTGACGATGCGCCGGCTCACCCAGCGATTGAGCGCGCGCATGACGCCGAAGCGCAGCGGCCGCTCGATGTCCGCGAGCAGGATGATGCGAGTGACCTCGGTGTCGTTCTCGACGCTGTGAATGTAGGTCTCGTCGAACAGCACCGCTTCCCCGTCTTTCCACCAGTAGCGCTCGCCGTCGACGCTGATCCAGCACTTTTCAGAATTCGCGGTGACGAGACCGAGGTGGTAGCGCAGCGATCCCGCGAAAGGATCGCGGTGCGGGTTGAGCGTGCTCCGGGGGCTGAGCAGCGCGAACATCGCGCCTTTGACCGAAGGTATCTCGTTCAGCAGCGCCACGGTGCGCGGGCACAGCGCCTGCGCCGAGGCGAGCGGCTGGTCGTACCACTTCAGGTAGAAGCGTTTCCAGCCGCGCTTGAAGAACGAGTTGAAGCCGATGTCGTTGTTGTCGAGCGCGGTGCGGATGAAGCCTTCGTCGTAGAGCTTCAGCGCTTCGTCGCGCATCATCTGCCAGTTGGCGGAAAGGCGGGCGAGCTCGGGCATCTCGCGCTCGCTCATCAGCGGTTTCGCAGGAACCGCGGAGAACAGATACATCAGCGCGTTGTACGGCGCGAGCAGCGACGAGTGATTGAAAAGCTGGCGCACGAAGCTGAAGCGCACCTTGCCTCGCAGGTGGACGTACAGCACCGAGGCGAGGAACGTCGCGAGGATCAGGTACTTCGGCGCGAGGAAGCCCATCGTCACCGGCCGAAGAGGCCGCGCAGCGCAGGCTCTTTGCCTTCGGGCAGGCTGGAAAGGCGCGAGATGACCGCCGAAGCCCGGCCGCATGCGACAAACAGCAGCCGGCAGGCGTGGCGAAGCGCGAAGAGCAGTGGTCGTGCGCTCATGGAATATCCCTCGAGAAATGGCCCGTTCGGCTGCGATGCAGGCTGCAGTCCGGCGGTAATGCGCGGCTGCAGTCGCGTAGCCGTGCAGCGTCGCCGCAGCGCATTATAAATCACCGCACCGCGGCGCCTCGAGTGATCGAGCGTTTTCGCACGCCGAACATGACGAGTAATGTCGTACACTTCGGTCACTTAAATGAACCAGCGTCTGACGTCCCGTTCCTGGAGCGAGTGGTGAGGCCTATACTGCGGTCGTTCGGACTGATTCCTTGCGCGCTGGTGTGCGCCGTCGCGCACGCCCAGTTCGTGACGACGCCGGCGCCGGCGCCTGCACCCGCCCCTGCCGCTGCGCCGCAGGCGCCCGGCATCGCAGTGCAGATTCCCGGTGTGCCGGGCTCGCCCACGCTGTCGGTTCCGGTGCCGGGCCAGGCGCCCGCCGCCGCCAAGCCCGGCGCAGCCCCGGTGTCCGTGCAGCCCGCGCCCCAGGTGCCGGCCGCGCCCAAACCGAGCGTCGCCGAGCTGTCTTTCGTCATCGACGCGAACCTGAACCCCGACGCCAGCGGACGCCCTTCACCCGTGATATTGCGCATCTACGAGCTGCGCTCGGTCGCGGCTTTCAACCGCGCCGATTTCTTCTCGCTCTACGAGCGCGACCGCGAGCAGCTCGGTCCCGAGCTCGTGAGCCGCGACGAGCTGCCGCTGATGCCCGGCGGCAGGCCGCAGGCGATCACGACCCTGCGCAGCGATACGCGTTACCTCGGCGTGGTCGCAGCGTTTCGCGACATCGAGCGCGCCCGCTGGCGCGCCAGCACCCCGATATTCGTCAATCAAACGACCCGGATGGAGATCAAGCTGGACCGCAACGAAGTCGCCATAAAGCTGCAATGAGAGCCTGCAATGACGGCTGCGATCAGAGCAGCGGCATGAGCGCCCCAGCGATCCCTTACCAATAGCCGGACACCCACGATGTCATGGAACAGCAAGGTCATCTGGTCTGAAGGACTCTTCCTTCAGCCGCAGCATTTTCAGCAGCACGATCGCTATTGGGAAAGACACGTCGAAGGCCGCACGCGGCCGCTGCTCGGCTATGCCTGGGGTCACGCCCAGCTCGAGCTCGACCGCGCCGCGCTCACGCTCGGCAAAGTGCAGATCACGTCGGCGCAAGGCATCTTCCCCGACGGCACGCCTTTCGACTTCCCGTCCGAGGATTCACCGCCGACTGCTTTCGACATCCCCGAAGACCTCAAGGACGAAGTCATCGTGCTCGCGCTGCCGGTGAGGCGTCCCGGCGCCGAGGAGACCGATCTGTCCGACACCGCCGAGTTGAGCCTCACGCGCTTTGCGGTCGGCGAAGTCGAAGTGAAGGACTCGAACGCCTCGTCGAGCGACAACAGCGTGGTGCAGGTCGGGCGCCTGCGCATGCGCCTGATGAGAAAGCGCGAGATCACCGACGCGTACACCACACTCGGAGTGGTGCAGGTGACCGAGCGGCGCGCCGACAACCAGGTTCTGCTCGGCAAGTCGTACATTCCGCCGATGCTGCACGCCGGCAGCGATCCGACGCTCGCGAGCTATGTCCGCGAGCTGCACGGGCTGCTGCACCAGCGCGGCGAAGCGCTCGCAGGCCGCCTCTCGCAGTTGGGCCGCGGGGGCGTCGCGGAAATCGCCGATTTCCTGCTGCTGCAGACGGTCAATCGCTACGAGCCGCTTTTCGCGCATCTCGCCAACCATCCGCTCCTGCATCCTGAGCGCCTGTATTCGGTGTGCCTGCAGCTCGCCGGCGAGCTCGCGACTTTCAGCAGCTCGAACACGCGTGCGCCGAGCTTCCCCGAATACCAGCACGACAACCTCGAGCTCACTTTCCTGCCGGTGATCGCGGCGCTGCGCCGCTCGCTCAGCATGGTGCTCGAGCAGACCGCGATCTCGATCGAGCTGCAGGACCGCCGCTACGGCGTGAAAGTCGCCGTCATCGGGGACCTCGAGCTGGTGAAGACCGCGAGCTTCGTGCTCGCGGTCGCCGCGCAGGTGCCGAGCGAGCTCCTGCGCTCGCGTTTCCCGACGCAGGTGAAGATCGGCCCGGTCGAGCGCATACGAGACCTCGTCAACCTCCAGCTCCCCGGCATTCCGCTGCACCCGCTGCCGGTCGCGCCGCGGCAGATCCCGTTTCATGCCGGCAGCAATTATTTCGAGCTCGAGCGCGGCGGGGAGCTGTGGAAGCAGCTCGAGCGCTCGGGCGGGCTCGCGATGCACATCGGCGGTGAGTTCCCGGGGCTCGAGCTCGAGTTCTGGGCGATCAGAGGATAGGAATGACCCAGAATCCGCTCACGCCTTCGGACGACTCCGACCGGACCGTCATCATCCCGTCGCCTCAGGGGCGCGCCCAGGCCGCGGCGCGGCAGGCGCAGGCGCAGACCCAGGTCGGGACCGACGCACCGCAGCCTTCGCAGCTCTCAGGTCTGAATCCGCTCATCGCCGCGGCCAATCCCCTGCTCGACCTCGTGCCGCAGTTGCGCGCGACCTTGCAGCACCCCGACCCGCTCGGCTTGCGCGACGCGCTGGTGCGTGACATCAAGGCTTTCGAAGCCAAAGCGCGCGCAGCCGGCGTCGCGCCCGAAGCGGTGATCGGCGCGCGCTACGCGCTGTGCACCCTGCTCGACGAAGTCGCGGCGTCCACGCCGTGGGGCTCCGGGGTGTGGGCCAAGCAAAGCCTGCTCGTCCTGTTCCACAACGAGACGTGGGGCGGGGAGAAGTTTTTCGTGCTGCTCTCCAAGCTCGCGCAGACGCCCGCGCAGAACCGCGATCTCCTCGAGCTGCTCTACGTCTGTCTCGCGCTCGGCTTCGAAGGGCGCTACCGCGTCATCGACAATGGCCGAGCGCAGCTCGAGACCCTGCGCGAGCGCCTCGCGCAGATCCTGCGCACCCAGCGCGGCGAATACGAGCGCGAGCTCTCGCCGGCGTGGCAGCCCGCGGCCGTCAAGCGCCACCGCTTCTTCGCGGTGGTCCCGCTGTGGGCGGTCTTCGCCGGCTGCGGCGCGATCCTGCTCGGGATCTATCTCATGTTCAGCTGGAAATTGAATTCGGGGTCCGACCCCGTTTTCGCGAGGATCCAGGGCGTGCGCGTCGGCGCCGACGCGCCCAAGCCGCCGGTCGTGCGCGCGCCGGCGGCGCAGCCCAGGCTCGCCGCGTTCCTCGCCGACGAGATCGCCCGCGGCGTGGTGACGGTGCAGGACAGCATCGACCGCAGCGTGATCACGATCGTCGGCGACGGCCTGTTCGCGCCGGGCAGCGGCACGATCTCGACCGCTTACCAGCCGCTGCTCGCGCGCATCGCCGACGAGCTCGAGCGCGTGCCCGGGCTGGTGCGCATCACCGGCCACACCGACAACCAGCCGATACGCTCGGTGCGCTTCCCTTCGAACTGGCACCTGTCGCAGGAGCGCGCGCGCTCGGTGCAGACCACGCTCGCCACGCGCATGAGCCAGCCGGGCCGCATCAGCGCCGAAGGCCGCGCCGATTCCGAGCCGGTCGCGCCGAACGACACCCCGGCCAATCGCGCGCGCAACCGCCGCGTCGAGATCACCCTGCTCGTCGCGCCTGCGGCGGCGAGTGCAGCGCCCGCCACCAAATGAAAGTGCTACGCGTGATCTTCAATCGCCGCGTCATGGCGATCCTCGGCCTGATCGCGATCGGGCTGATCGTCTGGTTCCTCGGACCGCTGCTCGCGTTCGCGAACTGGCATCCGCTCGATTCAGAAATCGTGCGCGCAATCGTGATCGCGGTGATCGTGCTGTTCTACGTCGGGCGCTGGGCGTGGCGGATGGTCGCCGCGAAGCAGAAGAACGCGCAGCTCACCGAAGGCCTGGTCGCGCAAAGCGCCGAAGCGCCCAAAGGCGCAGCGGCCGGCGCGGCGGGGACGGAGGAAGTCGCGCTGCTGCGCCAGCGCTTCGAAGAAGCGGTCTCGCTGCTGAAGGAAAGCAAGAAGAAGAAGTCCGGCAAGCTCGCGTCTATGTTCGGCGGGCAATTCCTCTACGAGCTGCCGTGGTACATGTTCATCGGCGCGCCGGGCTCGGGCAAGACGACCGCGCTCGTGAATTCCGGCCTGCAGTTCCCGCTTGCCGAGCGTTTCGGCCACGAAGCGATTGCCGGGGTGGGCGGCACGCGCAACTGCGACTGGTGGTTCACCGACGAGGCGGTGCTGCTCGACACCGCCGGACGCTATACGACGCAGGAAAGCGACCGCGACGCCGACAGCGCGGCGTGGGCCGGATTCCTCAAGTTGCTGTCCAAGTACCGCCCGCGCAGGCCGATCAACGGCGCGCTCGTGACGGTGAGCGTCGCCGACCTGCTCCAGCAAAGCGCCGCCGACACCGAAACCCACGCGCGGGCGCTGCGCGCGCGCATCCAGGAGCTGCACGAGCAGGTGAACGTGCGTTTCCCGCTGTACGTGCTGGTGAGCAAGACCGACCTGCTGCCGGGCTTCATGGAGTTCTTCGGCGAATTCAGCCGCGAAGAGCGCGAGCAGGTGTGGGGCACGACTTTCCCGCTCGCCGGCAAGGACGGCAACGTGCTCGCCGAGTTCAACGACCGCTTCGCCGCGCTCGAGAAGCGCATCAACGACCGCCTGGTCGACCGTCTGCAGGGCGAGCGCGACCCGCAGAAGCGCGCGCTGCTCTACACCTTCCCGCAGCACTTCAGCGCGCTGAAAGAGCCGCTGGTCGCTTTCCTCACCAAAGTGTTCGCGCCTTCGCGCTTCGAAGAACAGCCGATGGTGCGCGGCGTCTACTTCAGCAGCGGCACGCAGGAAGGCAGCCCGATCGACCGCATCATGGGCGGTCTCGCGCGGGCGCTGCGGCTCGACCGCAGGATGATCGCGCCGCAGCGCCCGAGCGGCAAAAGCTTTTTCATCACGCGCCTTTTCAACGACGTCATCTTCGAAGAATCGGGCATCGCAGGCACCAACCTGAAGTGGGAGCGCCGCCGCGGCCTGATGCAGTGGGCGAGCTTCGCGCTGGTCGGCGTGCTGTCGATCGGCGCGATCACCGCGTGGGCGATCAGCTATGGCCGCAACAAGGCCTACATCCGCGAAGTCGACGCGAGGGTGCCGGCGGTGAACGAGCAGCTCGCGGCCATACGCGCCGGACAGAGCGGCGACCTGGTCGAGCTGCTGCCGGCGCTCAAGTCGGTTCGCCGGATCGCCGTTACCGATGCGACCAGCCCGGACAACGTCCCCATGTCGATGCAATTCGGTTTATACCAGGGCGAAAAGCTCGACGCCGCGGCGGAGCTCGCCTACCGGCGCATGCTCCAGGACGTCTTCCTTCCGCGTGTCGCCAACCGCATCGAGCAGCGCCTGCGCACCGGCCAGCAGAATGTCGAGCTCCTGTACGAAGCGCTCAAGGCCTACATCATGTTGAGCGACGCCAGGTATTTCGACGACAAGGCGCTCAAGGCTTTCGTCACCGCGGAATGGGAAAGCAGCCTGCCGCGCGAGGTCACCGTCGAGCAGCGCCGCGAGCTCGAGACCCATCTCGACAACCTGCTTGCGATGGGCGGGGTGTCACTGCCGGTGCAGCCCGACAGTGAGCTCATCGCCTCCGCGCGCGACACGATCAGCCGCATCCCGATCGCGCAGCGCATCTACAACCGGTTGAAGCACCAGGGCGCGGGCGCCGACCTTCCCGAATTCACGATCGCCAAGGCCGCGGGGCCTTCGGCCTCGACGGTGTTCGTGCGCGCGAGCGGCCAGCCGCTCACGAAAGGCGTTCCCGGTTTCTTCAGCTACGACGGCTATCACAAGGTATTCCAGAAAGCCGCCGAGCAGGTCACTTCGCAGCTCGCGCAGGAAGAGCCGTGGGTGCTGGGCACGCAACAGAACATCGCCGGCCGCGTCGCGGACCTCGCGGCGGGCCGCGAGCCGCTCATGAACGCGGTGCGCCGCCTGTACCTCGAGGAATACGCGAGGACGTGGAGCGCTTTCGTGCAGGACATCAAGCTCCCGCGCTCGGCCGACCTGCAGCAAAGCGTGGTCATAGCGCGCGTCCTGTCCGC
>JAQGNC010000258.1 GCA_028292065.1 Betaproteobacteria bacterium | reverse complement strand
GAAGACGATCGACGTGGTGCCTCGGATTCGCGAAGTGCTCGCGAAGCTCCCCACCGTCGAGCAAACGGTGATCGTGCCTTACGTTCACGCGCAGCCGAAGATCGAATCGATCCCCGGCGCAGTCCTGCTCGAGGATTTTGTCGCGCCCTACTCGCCGGCGGAGATCGCTTTCGAGCGCGTGGCTTTCGATCACCCGCTCTACATCATGTATTCGTCGGGCACCACCGGCGTGCCGAAGTGCATCGTGCACGGCGCCGGCGGCACCCTGCTCCAGCACCTCAAGGAGCATCGCCTGCACACCGATCTCAAGCCCGGCGACCGCCTCTTCTACTTCACCACGTGCGGCTGGATGATGTGGAACTGGCTCGTCGCGGCGCTCGCATCGGAGGCGACCGTGCTCCTGTACGACGGCTCCCCGTTCGCGGCAGAGGGCCGTATCCTTTTCGATTACGCGCAGGCCGAGAGCATCACGGTGTTCGGCACCTCGGCCAAATACCTCGATGCCGCCGCCAAGCTGTGGCTCGAGCCCGCGAAAACCCACGACCTCGAAAGCGTCAGGACCATCCTGTCCACCGGCTCCCCGCTCGCGCCCGAAGGCTACGACTACGTCTACAGCCGCATCAAGCGCGACGTCCAGCTCGCGTCGATCTCGGGCGGCACCGACATCATCGCGTGCTTTGCGCTCGGCAACCCGATCGGTCCGGTGTGGCGCGGCGAGCTCCAGTGCCGCGGGCTCGGCATGGCGGTCGAGGTCTACGACGACGAAGGGCGGCCGGTGCGCGGCGACAAGGGCGAGCTCGTCTGCACGCGGCCCTTTCCTTCGATGCCGGTCGGATTCTGGAACGATGCCGACGGCGCCAAGTATCGCGCGGCCTACTTCGAGCGCTTTCCTGGCGTGTGGTGGCACGGCGATTACGTCGAGCTCACCGAACACGGCGGCCTCATCATCCATGGCCGCTCCGATGCGGTGCTCAACCCCGGCGGCGTGCGTATCGGCACCGCGGAGATCTACCGGCAGGTCGAGCGCCTCGACGAAGTGGTGGAAAGTCTCGCCATCGCCCAGGACTGGCAGCATGACGTTCGGGTAGTGCTTTTCGTGCGCCTGCGCGAGGGCCTGGTGCTCGACGACGCCCTGATCGAGCGCATCCGCAGGCAGATCCGCGACAACACCACGCCGCGCCACGTGCCGGCGCGCATCGTTCAGGTCAGCGACATCCCACGCACCAAGAGCGGCAAGATCGTCGAGCTCGCGGTGCGCAACGTCGTCCACGGGCGCCCGGTGAAGAACGTCGAAGCGCTGGCGAACCCCGAAGCGCTCGAGCTCTACCGCAATCGCGCCGAGCTGCAGTCGTAGTGCCCTGAAGCACGGCAAAAAAGCGGGAACGCGAAGGACGCGAAGGTGAACAGCAAGGACGCGAAGGAGTTCTTATAAAAACCCCGCCAACGGGTTGTATGAATCGATTCGCGTCCTTGCTTGGGTTTTCCCTGGCGTCCTTCTTTCCTGCTTTGTATTCAGGACCTCAGACCCGGCCTCACTTTTGCTCTATGTGGCATTATTCGGCGCGTTGCGCCTGACTGTCGGTACGCAGCGACAACCGGTCACTGCGTGTAACAGTGTGTAAAGCCCTGCACCGCAGGCCGCGAAATGCGGTCTACTGGGCAGAGTCAACAAGGAGGTTTTCATCATGAACAAAATGCATCCCCTGATCATGGCCGCTGCGGCCGCGGTCATCCTCACGTGTCTTGTGGCGCTCGGCGTCATGACCGGCATCATCCCGAGCGGGAACAAGACGGCTGCTCCCGCGCAGGAGCTCACTGTCGCGCCCGACGGTCCGAAGGCGCTCCAGGGTGGGCAGCAGTTCGCGCCGGGACACAGTGCTTCCTCGACGACCACCGTCACACAGGAAAAGCGCACCGTGACACGTGCGCCCGCACCTGCGCCTGAGCGCCGTGCCGCGCGCGAGCCCGCTGCTCCCGCCGGCGCGACCTCGAGCAGCACGTCGCAAAGCGTCGCCGGGTCGGGACCCGCCGCCCCCGCGGTTTGCATGAACTGCGGCACGGTCACCTCGGTCCGCGCGGTGAAGAGCCAGGGAGACGCAGGCCTGATCGGTCCGGCCGCAGGCGCGCTGCTCGGCGGCGTTCTCGGTCGCCAGGTCGGCGGCGGCACCGGCAAGACGATCGCGACCGTGGTCGGCGCAGGCGCCGGCGCAGCGGCTGGAACCGAAGTCGAGCGTCGCTACAAGTCGACGACCAGCTACGTGGTGGCGGTCCGCCTGAACGACGGCACCACCCGCGAGTTCACCTACGAGAACGACCCCGGCGTGCAGGCGGGCTCGAAAGTTCGCGTCGTCGACGGGCGTCTGCTGCACGGCTGAGACCGCTCGGCCTGATTGAAAAAAACCGCGCCACGGCGCGGTTTTTTCACGCCCAATCGTATACCCCCACGGGGTATACTTGCGCCATGAGCTCCGCCCTCCGCGTTCCCGCTTCCGATGCGCCCGCCCCGGCTGCGCCTGCGGCCAGCCTCGACCTCGCTGTCGACGGCATGACCTGCGCGGCGTGCGCCGCGCGCATCGAGAAAGTGCTCAACCGCCTTCCCGGCGTCACCGCGAACGTCAACTTCGCAGCCGAGAAAGCGCGCGTGCGTTACGCACCGGGCGCCGCGGACGTCGAGAAGATCATGGCCGCGGTGCGCAAGGCAGGTTACGCCGCGCGAGCGATCGAAAGCCGTGACGCGGCGAACGCCCGGCGGCTCGCGGAGTACACGGCCGAGCGCAGGCGTTTCGCCGTGTCGCTGCTGCTCACCCTGCCTTTCCTCTTGCAGATGGCCGCGATGCTCGCCGGTGTCGGCCACGGTCTCATGCCCGCGTGGGTGCAGCTCGCGCTCGCCACACCGGTGCAGCTCTGGGTCGGCAGGCGCTTCTACGCCGGCGCATGGCACGCGCTGCGCGGGGGCGGCGCCAACATGGACGTGCTGATCGCGCTCGGCACCAGCATCGCGTATTTCTACAGCGCGGCGGTGACCGTGCTCGGCCTGCCGTTGCACCTGTACTTCGAAGCGAGCGCCGCGATCATCACCTTCATCGTGCTCGGCAAGCTGCTCGAATCGCGGGCAAAAGCGCGCACGACCGCGGCGATCGAAGCGCTCATCAGGCTCCAGCCGCAGACCGCGCTGGTCGAGCGCGGCGGTGCGCTGGTCGAAGTCCCCGTGGCCGAGCTGCGCGTAGGCGACGTCTTCGTGGTGCGGCCCGGCCAGAACGTTGCGGTCGACGGCGTGGTCGTCGAAGGCGCGTCGGGAGTCGACGAATCGATGTTGACCGGCGAGAGCCTGCCGGTCGCGAAAGAAGCGCGCTCGCGCGTTTTCGCAGGCACCGCCAACACCACGGGGATGCTCAGGTGCCGCGCGACGGGCGTCGGCGCCGACACTGCGCTCGGCGCGATCGTGCGTCTGGTCGAAGAAGCGCAAGGTTCCAAAGCCCCGATCCAGCGGCTTGCGGACACGGTCGCCGGGGTGTTCGTGCCGATCGTGATCGCGATCGCGGCGCTCACTTTCGGCGTGACGCTCTGGCTGAGCGGCAGCGCGGCCATCGCGCTGGTGCACGCGGTCGCGGTGCTCGTGATCGAGTGCCCGTGCGCGCTCGGGCTCGCCACGCCGACCGCGGTCATGGTCGGCAGCGGCGCAGGCGCGCGCGCGGGCGTTCTCATCCGCAATGCGGCTGCGCTCGAGCACGCCGGGCGCCTCGACACGCTCGTCGTCGACAAGACCGGGACGCTGACACTCGGCCGCCCCGGCGTGACCGACATCGTCGCGTTCAGCGGCGCCACTGAAGGCGAGGTGCTCGCGCTCGCGGCAACGCTCGAGCACGCGTCGGAGCACCCGCTCGCGCGCGCGATCGTCGAACACGCCGCGGCGGCGGGAATCGCGCCCGGGCCGCTTGCCGCGTTCGAAGCGATTCCGGGAGCAGGGGTGCAGGCGACCGTTCGCGACCGGCCTGCGCTGCTCGGCGCGCCACGGCTCATGCGCGAACGCGGCATCGACTTCGACGAGGCGCGGCTGTCATCGCTCGAGCAGCAGGGCAAGACGGTGGTGGTCGTCGCGCATGGCGGGGTCGCGCTCGGCGCGATCGCGATCGCCGATCGGATGCGGCCGAGCTCGCGTGCCGCGATTGCGGCGATACAGGCGATGAGCATCGAAGTGATCATGCTCACCGGCGACAACCGCACCACGGCCGCGGCGATCGCAGCCGAGGCCGGCATCACGAAGTTCGAAGCCGAAGTCCTGCCGCGGGACAAAGCCGAACGTGTGCGTGCGCTCGAACGCGAAGGACGCACCGTGGGGATGGTCGGCGACGGGGTCAACGACGCCCCTGCCCTCGCGGCGGCGCACGTGAGCTTCGCCGTCGGCGCCGGCTCCGACGTCGCCCTCAACCTCGCCGACGTGACCCTCATGCGCTCCGACCTGATGAGCGTTGCGGATGCGATCTCGCTCTCGCGCGCGACGCTGCGCAAAGTGCGGCAGAACCTGTTCTTCGCCTTCATCTACAACGTGCTCGGCATACCGCTCGCCGCGTTCGGCATGTTGAGCCCGGCGATCGCCGGCGCGGCAATGGCGTTGAGCTCGGTGTCGGTGGTGAGTAACTCGCTGTTGCTGAAACGTTGGAAACCGCTGAACGCTAAACCATAAGGAGACGATATGGAAACCACAACCCTGAAGATCCGCGGCATGACGTGCGGCGGCTGCGTGGCCGCGGTGCAGCGCGTGCTGGGCGAGCTCGACGGCGTGCAGCGCGCGGACGTGTCGCTCGCCGAATCGAGCGCGACGGTGCAGTACGAACCGGCGCGGGTAAAGCCCGCCGATCTGCACGCGGCGATTGCAGACGCGGGCTATGAAGTCGTCAGCTAAACGCGAATCCGCGGCGGCGCCGGCCGCGGCGAGCGTCGAACAGCCTCATCGCGGCGACCTCCTGAAAAGGCTGAGCAGGATCAGCGGTCAGGTACGCGGCGTCGCCGGGATGATCGAGCAGGACCGCTACTGCGTCGACGTGCTCACCCAGATCGCGGCGATACGCTCAGCGCTCGACGCGGTGGCGATGCAGCTCCTGGAAGACCACGCCCACGGCTGCGTCCAGTCCGCGATCAAGGCGGGCCGCGGCAAACCCGCGGTCGAGGAATTCATGTCGGTGGTGAAACGCCTGAGCCGGTGACCGGCTTCGGATTAAAGCCTTAACGCGAAGGACGCGAAGGAAAAACGAAGGAAAGAGCTAATGCGGGAAGCGCTCGGTAGAGCGCCAAAGGAAAGGAGGTGTCGGAGGGAAACCTTGGTTTCCCTCTGACTCGTTTACCGAGCCGCGGCTGCGCGCGTTTTTTGCGCGCATGGCTTCATCGCCGCGGCAGGTGTCGGAGGGAAACCTTGGTTTCCCTCCGACTCGTTCACCGAGCCGCGGCTGCGCGCGTTTTTTGCGCGCATGGCTTCATCGCCGCGGCTACCAGGCCCACGGCATCCACCACGCCCCCGTTCCCGGTCCGCCGCCTTTGAGGTAGCGGCTCTTCGGGAAATTCTTGAGCATGACGCGCTCGGCGTCGTCGCGCAGGTCTTTCATCCCGAGCGCGTCGTACGCCTTGACCAGGATCACCAGCCCCTCCTCGTTCGCAGGCGCGGTGGGATAGGTCTTCAGCGCGAACTGCGCGCGGTTCGCGGCGGCGACGTTCGCCCCACGCTTCAGGTAATAGCGCGCGACGTGAACCTCGTGCGCCGCGAGCGCGTTCACGAGGTACTTCATGCGCTCCACCGAGTCGGGCGCGTATCGGCTTTCGGGGTGGCGGGCGACGAGCTCCTTGAACGCGTCGAACGAATCGACCGCGGCTTTGGGGTCGCGCTCGGTCATGTCCTGGCCGCCGACGTAGCCCATGATCCCCTGATCCTCGTTGAAGTTCGCGAGGCCTTTCAGGTAGTACGCGTAGTCGACGTTGGGGTGGTTCGGATGCATTTTGATGAAGCGATCGGCCGCGGCGATCGCGAGCGCCGGCTCCGACTGCTTGTAATGCGCATACGCGACTTCGATCTGCGCCTGCTGCGCGAAGCGGCCGTACGGATAACGCGCTTCGAGCTTCTGGTAGTACTTGATCGCCTGGTCGTAATTGCGGTCGCCCAGGTTCGACTTCGCCTCCGAGTACAGCTTCGCCGCCGACCAGCCCTTGGTCTCGTCGACGTCTTTCAGCGCGCTGCACGCGCCGAGGGTCCAACCCAGAAGCAGCACGAGGATTGCCGCTAAACTACGACTGATCATGCAAAAACCCCACGAAAAACAGAATTATAGCGCACGGGTCGAACCCGCCGTCGTGCACCTCAGAGTGCCCGCGGACTGCGCCGGTCTGCGATTGGACCAGGCCCTCGCTCGATTGTTGCCGGCGCATTCGCGCAGCCGGCTCGCGCAGTGGGTGCGCGAGGAGCGCGTGATCCTCGACGGCTGCGCCGCGATCCCGCGGGCGAAACTGCGCGGCGGCGAATCGCTCGAGGTGCGCCCGATGGCCGACCCGGGTGCA
>JAQGNC010000194.1 GCA_028292065.1 Betaproteobacteria bacterium | reverse complement strand
GTTCCACAACCCGACATCGGCCCACGTGATGCGCCCCTCCGGAACCACCGCCGTCGCTTCGATCGTCAGCAGCGCCGCCCCCGACAGGGCAAGGTGGCCGAGGTGGATCAGGTGCCAGTCGGTCATGCACCCCTCCACGGCGGAGTATTGGCACATCGGCGCGATCACGATCCGGTTGGCGAGATCGAGATTGCGGACGCGGAAGGGGGTGAAAAGGGCGGGGTAGGTCATGATGAGCTCCGGGAAGATCGCTGCCAGCTTGTGGGGCGAAGCGCTGCAAAGCGCGTTCCGCACTCAGTGCGATCGACACCACTCAGGCTTCGTTGAAGGCCACGCCGACTACACCGCTCCCTTCTCGTTCTTTCGCAGCGCCCCGATCGCCGTGACCCACGGCTGCGCCGACCGAAACCAGTTCTGCACCTTGGGAACGAGCTTGTCGCGCTCGCGCAAGGTTCCCACACGCACCATGTAGGATGCCTGCGGCCCGTCGCCGGGCGTGGTCGAGTAGATCGACGTCCCGCATGTCGGGCAGAACGCCTGTGTGCGTGGATTGCCGCTCTCGGCAGTCGTCTTGATGTAAATCGTCGGCTCGCCGGAGAGCATCCTGAAAGTGTTCCCGGGGACCGGCACGTTGGTCCGAAAAGCGGAGCCCGTGCTCACCTGACAGTCGGTGCAGTGGCAGAGGGCGACTTTATCCGGGTCGACGTCGGCCTCGAAACTCACGTGCCCGCAGTGACAGCTTCCATGAACTTTCATGATCTCTCCTTTCTGGCAGTTACTCGATTTTCACACCGGCTTGTCGGATGACGCGGCTCCATTCGAACACCCGGATAACCGGTCGTTGAGCGTGCGGTAAGGCGCTTTCGCAAAGACAATGAATAGCATGATCCCAGTTCGAGCGGCGTCTTGCTTCGCGCCCGGCGTGCCGTCGAACTTCGGGGCGCGCATACTCGCCCAGCGGACGCGAAAATGCCGCACGCCGTTCAACATGACTGAGGTCTCGACCAAGAACAACAATGTCACAACCCATTGCGGACTTGACGCTGATCACCACGAAGACGCTCGCGCACTACGACGAGCGCGCCGCCGAGTTCTGGGAAGGCACGCGCGATCATGATGTAAGGCAGAACATCGACGCGTTCCTGCGGCACATTCACGGTGCGCCCCCCTTCTGCATACTCGATTTCGGCTGCGGCCCGGGCCGTGACCTGGCGGCGTTTCGCACTCTGGGGCATGAGGCTGTCGGCCTCGAGGGCTCGCCGCGGCTCGCCGCCATGGCGCGCGAGCACAGCGGCTGTGAAGTGTGGGAGCAGGATTTCCTCGCCCTGAGCCTTCCCGCCGGCGGCTTCGACGGCATCTTCGCCAATGCGTCGCTGTTCCACGTGCCATGCAGGGAGTTGCCGCGCGTGTTGCGCGAGTTGCATGCGGCGCTCGAGCCCGATGGCGTGCTATTTACCTCGAACCCCCGCGGCAGCAACGAGGAAGGGTGGAACCGCGGTCGCTATGGGGCGTATCACGACCTCGAAGCATGGCGCGCATTTCTCGAAGCGGCGGGATTCTCCGAGCTCGAGTACTACTATCGTCCACCGGGCTTACCGCTCGAGCAACAGCCCTGGCTCGCAAGCGTATGGCGCAAGAACCCTGCATCGGCCGAGCGCTGATTTCACGAGTCGACCGGACGGCGCACCCGGCTCGGCACTTTCCGGCGGCAATACCGAACTGCGCTTACACTAACCCGAGCCCGCACCGTCACCCCGGCGCGCATACAACGAGGAGGACCGTCCGATGAAGCGAGTCGCAAGCGGTTTGTTGTCCATCGTCGCCGTGCTCGGTTGCGCCGGGGGCGCGAACGCGCAGGCATACCCCGAACGGCCGATCCGCATCGTGTGTCCGTTCCCGCCGGGCGGCTCGTCGGACTTCGGCGCTCGAATACTCGCCCAGTACCTGCCGAACCTGCTGAAGCAGCCGGTGGTCATCGACAATCGCGGCGGCGCCGGCGGCAACATCGGCACCGACATCGTCGCCAAGGCCTCGCCCGACGGCTACACGCTGCTCGCGACCTCCGAAGGTCCGATCACGGTGAGCCCGAGTCTTTATCCCAGGCTGCCTTACTCGCCGGCGCGCGACTTGAGCGCAGTGACGCAGTACATCAAGTACACGCACGTCGTCGTGGTGAGTCCCACCGTCAAGGTGAGCTCGATCAAGGAGCTGATCGCGCTGGCGAAAGCGCAGGGCGGGAAGCTGAGCTACTCGCATCCGGGCGTGGGCACGAGCAACCATCTCGCGGTCGAGCAATTCAAGCTCATGACCAATACCGACATCATCAGCGTCTCGTACAAGGGCGGCGGTCCGGCGATCGTGAGCGTCATCGGCAACGAGACGCAGGTGTCGTTCGCGACCGCGCCGTCGGCGATCCCGCACGTGAAGTCGGGCAAGCTCAAGGCGATTGCCGTGACTGCCGGCAAGCGCTCGTCGGTGCTGCCCGACCTGCCGACGATCGCCGAGTCAGGCGTGCCGGGCTACGCGATCGAAGGCTGGGTCGGGCTGCTGACGCCCGCGAAAGTCCCCGCGGCGATCGTCGCGCGGCTATACGACGAAACGGTGAGGATCATGAAGATGAAGGAAGTGAACGACCTCGTCTTCAGCAGCGGTTCCGAGGTTGCGTACACCGCGCCGAAGGAAACGCAGGCGCTGCTCCGCGAAGAAGGCGCGATGTGGGCGACCGTCATCAGGAAGCTCGGGATCAAGGGCGAGTAGCCGAGCCGGGGAGGAAGGTGACTCTCACAATGTCTCGGGCCGTCACGCGTCCATGCGCCCGCACGAAAGAATCGGCGGGGCTTCGGACGTGTAGAATCGCTGGGCTGGATGCGTCAATACACACGATTTTTCAGGGAGACACTCGAATGAAGCACGTGATCGTTGCACTGTTTGCAGGAAGCCTCGCGCTCTCTTCGCTGTCGGCGCTCGCCGCCGACGCGGTGACGGCGGACCAGCCGAAAGCCGAGACCAGGACGGAGAAAGCGAAGGACTACGTCAAGGAGAAGGCGCACAACGCCAAGGTGAAGACCAAGAAGGCCGGGAAAAAGGTCAAGAAAACGATCAAGGAAAGAAAGACCACGGACGCGGCTTCGCCGAACGAGAGCAAGCCCGACGTGGCGCCGTCGAAGTAAGACCCGGTCTGATTCCCGGGCGGGCTCAGGCCCGCCTTTTTTATGGGCGATGATGTAGTTGAGCTACGTCGTCGCCTTTTTTATGGGCGATGACGTAGTCGAGCTACATCGTCGCCTTTTATGGGCGATGATGTAGTCGAGCTACATCGTCGCCTTTTTTATCGGCTGACGGGTGTCAAGCCGTCGCGGGCCGATATGCCCGCAGGAAGGTGCGCACCTGCCGCACCGCGAGCGGAATCTTCTCCTTCGTATCTTTCCACGGATACAGGCTGACTTCGGACTTCGGCGCGAGCATCGCGGATTCCATCGCGATGACGTACGGGTGGGGCGGGGAGTCGTCCGGCATGACGAGTACCGGTGCCTGGCACGAGCGCACCACGTCACGCGACACGCTGTGCACGAAATCGGCCCTGCTGCCTCCGTACATGCTCTGGAGAAAGCGATCGACCGTCTCCATCGTGATGTCGGGCCGCTGTTTCGTGAGCTCGGGGGCCCAGCCTTTCATGTAGCCGTCGTAGGCGAGGTTCGGGATCTCCTTGCGGAAGCCGACCGGCTGCGACACCACGGCGGCGACGATGCGATCCGGCGCGCGCTTGACCAGGTTCCAGATGAACGGGCCGCCGATGCAGAAGCCGAGCACCATGAAGCGCTCGATGCCGAGGTGATCCATGAGGCCGAGCTGATCGTCCGTGTACGAGTCCCACGGGCGGTCGATCTCGAGCGGGCCGGTGGACTGGCCGCTGGTCGCATTGCGCAAGTCGGCCGTGATGCAGCGATACTCGTTGCTGAATTCCCCGGTCGCGTTGAACGGCGCGTTGTTCGCGGCCCACGCGATCGTCGAGTTCTGGCCTCCGCCGGGAATGATCAACAGCGGGAAGCCTGAGCCCGCCTCCTGGTAATGAATGCGGACGTCGCCTTTTTCATAGAACAGGACGGCGCCGTCGGCTTTTTCCGCGGCTTGCGCGAATGCGGCCGGCGCAGCGGCCATTGCCGCCGCTGCCGCGCCGGTTGCGAGCAGAGTGCGTCTTGTCGAATCCATAGGCGTCCCCCTTGAGCTACTCGTGAACCCGTCGCGTCCCTTCGAACAGGTCGTTCATCCGGCGTGCGAGCTGCAAGTCTCGCGTGGAAATGCCGCGCGCGTCGTGGGTCACGAGCCATACTTCGACGGAGCTGCAGACGTTCAACCATTCCGGGTGATGCTGCATGGATTCCGCAGAGATCGCGACAGCCGACATGAACCCGAAGGCATGTGCAAAATCTGGGAATTCGAATTTCCGGTGAAGCTTGCCGGCAGTTAGCGCCCACCCATCGAGCGTCGACAGTGCGGCATTGACTTCATCGGGTGCAAGCGCGCGGGCGCCTTGCGATATTTTCGACGCTGCGCTATCCATTTTGGAGATGTACCCTCCGATTTTCAAAAAGTCTGTCCAGCTTCGCTGCTGCGTCGATATCGAGCTTCGTTACTCGACAATCCACGTCCCAAGTCGAAAAGTAAACGTTGACGACCTTCCACTGATTTTCCCATCGCGGATGATGGGGTGGGTGCCACGCGTCTATTTCCTTGGACGCCTGCGCCATGAAGTCGATGGCGTCCGCGAACGAGTCGAAGTCGTACGATTTAGTGATTTCCTGCGCCTGTCCGCCGACACCCCACGGATGCGAACCCCACTGCAGCTGCCATCGCGCCAGCTGCTCGAGCGCCATCCGCACCTCAGCGTCCGACAGTCGCTTTTGTTCGCTGAAATTCCTGGGCGGCCGCGAAGGAGAGCCGTTCGGGTTGCGATCTCCGCGATTGACGATGCGACTGATACCGGCCGCCTCGGCTACAGCAACAATAAGGCGCTCTAATCCATCTTCCCACGCGTGATCGTCGATCCGTTCAGGCGCGATGTCGGCGAGCGCCCGCAGGGCGGGATCCAGGGCCTCTGCCCGCACTTGCTGAGCGCCTCCTAAAAGGACCGGTATCACGGACGTTGCCCCGTTTTCTCTTGCCGCCAATCCGGAGCAGATTTCGCGCCGTACCCAGTCGCCGGGATCGTCGATCCGGCGGCGCCCCCATTCATCAGCAATGGTCAGCCACGTTCTTCCAATCACGATGACGAGGACCCGGGCTGCTTCGAGCCCGCGCCTGAGTGAGTCAGGCCACTCGTTGCCGGCTCTTATGGAACCGCGATCGAAGAACACTTCGCCCGGTTCAAATGCCCAGCGAAGACGATCTGCTATCGCGAAAGTGGCATGCTGTGAATCAGCGCGGCGATAGCTGATAAAGATCGAGTTTGCCATTTAGCCTCGGCTCCTTAGCTACGATAACGATCGGTCGAGGGGCCCATGCGCCCGCAGGAAAGTGCGCACCTGCCGCACCGCGAGCGGAATCTTCTCCTTCGTATCTTTCCACGGATACAGGCTCACTTCGGACTTGGGTGCGAGCAGCGCTGATTCCATCGCGACGACGTACGGGTGCGGAGGTGAGTCGTCCGGCATGATCAGCACCGGCGTCTGGCAAGAGCGCACGAAATCGCGCGACACGGTGTAGACGAAGTCGGCGTTGTTACGGTACATCCGTGTGAGAAACCGATCGACGGTGTCCATCGTGACGTCCGGCCGGCCTTTCACCAGATCCGGGCCCCAGCCTTTCATGTTGCCGTCGTAGGAGAGGGTCGGCATCTCCTTGCGCAAGCCGCTGGGCTGCGAGAGCACGGCGGCGACGACGCGGTCGGGTGCACGCTTGAGCAGATTCCAGATCATCGGGCCGCCGATGCAGAACCCGAGCACCATGAATTTTTTGATGCCGAGGTGATCCATCACGCCGAGCTGGTCGTCGGTGTGCGCGTCCCACGGGCGCTCGACTTCGAGCGGCCCCGCGGACTGGCCGCTGGTCGCGTTGCGCAAGTCGGCGGTGATGCAGCGATAGTCCCTCCTGAACTCCGCGACCGGACTGAACGGCGCGCTTTTCGCGTTCCACTCGATGGTCGAGTTCAACCCACCGCCGGGAATGAGCAGCAGCGGAAAGCCGGCGCCGCCGGTGTCCTCGAAGTGGATGCGGACGTTGCCTTTTTCGTAGAACGGCATTGCGGTTCTCCTTCAGCCCTCAGTTCGGAAAGTGCGGCATCCCCGGCTCGCGGCCTTCGGGCAGCTGCGTGCGCGCGACGTTGAGCAGCATCGCGAGCAACGCGTAATAGCCCGCGATCGCGAGCAGGTCGACGAGGTTCTGCTCGCCGAACTGCTTGATGCCGCGCTCGTAGGTGAAATCGGAAACGCTTTTGTTCTGCAGCGCTTCGGTGAGCAGGTCGTAGACGATTTCCTCGTCGGTCGCCATGTCGGTGGGACGGCGGCCTTCGGCGATCGCCTGCGCGATCTCAGGCTTGAGCCCGGCTTTCAACGCGAGCGGGTGGTGGGCGTTCCACTCGTAGACCTGGGTCCAGTGACGCGCGGCGATGAGTGTCGCCATTTCCGCGATGCGCCGGTCGAGCTGGCACTTGAACCGCAGATACTCGCCGACTTTCTGCACCGGGCTCATGAGCTCGGGGCTGCGCAGGAGCACGTTGAAAGGTCCGCGCACTTCGCCGCGAGGCCCTGATGCAAGCTCGGCCGCCGCTGTTTTCTGCGCCTCGGTCATGTTCTCGGGGTCGATCTTCGCCATGCGCGCGGGGCGCTTGCCTGAAGCCATGTCGTTCTCCGTGTTGTTCGTATCGTTCGCCCGGAGGGCGTGAGAGATTGTAGCGCCGAGCGCACGCGAGCCGGGGATGCGGCCTGTGCACTGTTCTAGGGGCGCATCGCGAGCCAGTTGTTGATATCTTCGTGCACGACTTCGCCGACCTCGCTGTAGAGGATGTCGATCGCGCCGGAATACCAGTTCGAAACCTCGATCAGAGCATCGGCGAGCATCGACAGCGACATCGACGAGCGGTCGCCCTGGCCGATGATGCTGTCGGCGATCTGCAGCGAGACTTCGAGCTGCATGACGAGGCCCATCGCGCTGACGCGGTCGATCCGTTTGCCGATCGCGGAATACTGGCTGCCGTAGCCCTGCAGCGTGGCGATCGCGTTGTAGAGGGCGCGGCGAAACTGCACCAGTGCGTCGAAGAGCTCGTTGCGCAGCGTATAGGTGTCCGCATCCGTTGCGCCGCTGACATCACTCAGCTCGAGCGCGTCTTCGAGTGCGAGCGCATAACCGCCCGCGTTCGCCAGCCTGTCCGACTGGGTCGCGATGTACTGGAGCGCCGTCATCAGCAGATAGCCGCGAGTGCCCTGGTACATGCTGCCGTATGCATATTTGGCGAGCGCGCCGAAAGCGGTAAACGTGATGTCCGCCGCGAGGATGAGCAGGTTCGCTCTCGTGGCGATCCGTGCCAGCGCTGCGGCGCGCCCACCGGCGACCGCGATGCCGGTCTCGACGGCCCCTTCAACGGCTTCAGTGGCGGTGCGGCGCCTCATCTCTTCGGTCAAGGTGGACGTGATCTGCAGCAGGTGCAGCCCGAGCGTGTCGTCCTGCGGTTCCTCGCGCCGCTTTTTGCAGGGGCACTTCGCGACGAGCTCGGCGTAATCGGGTGTGCACCAGTAGGTATAGATGCCGATGACCGGCGCATTGATGTACAGATCGTGAACCGCGGGACAGGGGGCAGGCGCAAGCGTCGGGAACGGAATCGGATCGAGAGGCGGCGGCAGGAAAAGCCGGCTCACCTTGAAGCCGAAACCTTCGAGCTCGCGCTCGTACCACAACAGGTCGCGATCGCCGGCGAGCAGCCCGGCGGGATTGGCGGGTTTGATCTCGCCGATGGCGATGCTGTCGGGTCCCGTCGGCACGGCGAGATCGAGAACGAAATTCTCGTCCCCCGGAGACGGGTCGAGCGGCGGTCGATTGATATCCCTGCTCTGCCCATACGGCGCTTCGAACCCGAGCTGGCGGAACGCGTACGAGGCGATCGCATGGACTGCAGTGCCGGCGTCCGCCGGGGTGCCGTAGCAAACGCCGCAGCCGCCCGCCGGCGAGCCTTCGTCGCGTGCGATCGCGGGCGCCACGTGCTGCTCGACGTTCACAGGCCCCACACCGCTTTCGATCCGGGCGGCAACACCGTCGGCCTCACGTTCTTCGGGCGATGCGTGCGAGCGTCCGAGGCTCACGCGATTCAGCGCGGAGCGGCTCATTCCCTGTTGCACCGTGTGCGTGAGCTCGTGTGCCAGCAGCGCGCGCCCGGAGCTCGTGGCCGGCTCGTACTGCGACTCGCCGAAAACGATGTCCGCGCCTACGGTATACGCCGCGGCGTTCATCGCGCGGGCGGACCGCGCCGCACGCGTATCGGTATGCACGCGCACCGCGCTGAAGTCCTGTCCGAAGCGCGGTTCCATCTCGGCACGGGTCGCGGCGTCGAGCGGCCGACCGGGTGAGTCGAGCACCTGATCGACGATCGGCGGTACGGCGGCACGCTCGGGCGTGTCTGCGCCCGGACGCTCCATGTAGAACGGAACGTGCAATCCGGCCGCGGGGCCGGCGAGCCCCGCCGCGCGGCGGGACGGGCCTGCGCGTGACGGGCCGGCCGCAGCACTCGAGAGGTAGCGGGGAACGCCTGCGGCGGAAGCCCCGGCCGATGGATGCGCAGCGCGCGTCGAACCGCTGCGCGAGGCGCGCGACGGCGCGCACGGCGAAGACTTGTACGTCACGGCGGATCTCCTTCGGCAGCGGGCGAGTTACGCGCTCACACGCGCAAGTCTATGCCCATCTGCTGCGCGCGGGAAACGAGCGCGGACTTGTCCGCGCCGGTGACGGGATTGCCCGTCACGTCGAGCGCCTGCAGGCGCGCGCAGTGCGGCGACTGCAGCAACGCGAGCACCGCCGCGGCCGTGATGCCGTTGCCGGCGAGGGAGAGTTTTTCGATGGTCCCGAGCCACGGCGCGTGCGCGAGGATGGCCGCGCCTTCGTCGCGGAGAAAATTTTCCGACAGGTCCAGTCGACGCAGCTGCGCAAAAGGAATCGACTGCCGAACGCCGTCGAGAGCCGCCGCCTTCAGCCCGACCTCGGTCAGCTTGAGGCAGCACAGGCGCGGCAGATTCGCGGTTTGAAGCAAGCTGCGCAGCCCCTCGTCCTGTATGTCGGTCTTCGCGACGTGCAGATGTTCGAGGTTACGCAGGTGAGGTGAGGCGACGAGGTCGTTCCACGCAGCGCCGATATCGGAGCGCCGGATGGCGAGACGCGTGAGGCGCGATGCCTGCGGCGACGTGACGATCGCGCGCAGCTCGGAAGCGCCGTACTGGTCACGCCGATAGACCTCGATCGATTTCACCAGGCCCGCGAGCTCGGAGAGTCCATCGCGCTCGTACAGCGATCGGGCGTCGGAGGTCTTGAAGCGAAGCGCATCGTCCCACGCGGCGAGCGCGTGCCCGGCTGCATCGATATGGGCGGTCCTCGCGGCGCCCGCGGGCCACAGCGCGAAAAGCTCGTAGATCGCATCCCACGCTTCTTTCGATGGACCTCGGGCGGCGATCTCCGCGAAGAGGCGTGCGCGCTCGCCGTCGTCCATCCGTGCGAGCTGCTCGCGCGAGCGGTACGCGAGCAGACGGTTGAAAAGCAGCGCGGGGTCGGGGCTCATCGGGCGCTATGGCGTCGGTGCAGGTGCTTTCTCATATCGATCCATGATCTCGTTGGCCTTCGCCGCCTCGTCCTCGCTGATCTCTTCGCGGAAGCGCCCGTCGGGCGCCAGCAGGCCCGCAGCGTTGAGCTCGTCGACCATCTTCGTGTAAGAGGCCTCGTCCGAACGGTCGATCAACGTCTGGCGCAGCGCGTACAAGCGTTCGGTTGCCGCGGTTCCGCGCGCCTGCTCCGGCAGCGGCACCGCGACGAGCGCCACGTCGAAAAGGTCGCTCGTGTCGTAGCCTTCGACGCTCGCAAGCTCGGTTCCGGCGCTGTTCGAGAACTCGATCAGTGGATCGCACAGCGATGTCCTGCCGAAAATGCGGCCGCGGTCCGGCCTCGCGCCGGCGAACGCAATCGCGTATTTTGCCAGCGGCGGCGCATCGAGGTTCGCGTCGACGTCGAACTTGCGCGGATCGAAGCGGATCTGCTGCTTCGGCGGACCTTTGAAACCGGTCGCGAGGCTGCCGATGTAGTCGAGCTCGCCGACGCCGCCCGACAGGTCGGTCCCCGGGTGCTCGGCGCGCTTGACCCCGACCCACACGAGGATCCGGGTTCTGGCCCCGGGCCACAGTCGCGCGAGGATGCGATTGACCTGGAGACTCGCCTTGCGCCACTTCTCGCGCCAGATTTCGGTGCCTTCGACGTGCACGCGCTCGGTGACGTCGGCTTCGGATTCGCTCGATCCGGTCCTCGCGAGATACCACTTCGCAACCGCGCTGATGCACGTCTCGATCGCGGTCTGGATTGCGCGTATGTCGGCTTCATAGTCGGCGGCGGTCTTCTGCGGATCGGTGTTGCGCGTGTCCCTGAACTCGGTTTTGTATCTCGCGGTGCGCTTCTTCACGTTCGCCATGCGCTCGTCGCGCACACTGCGGGTCGCACAGCCGCCTTCCACGGCTTCGAATTCGGCGACGAGGTCGGGGTGGCGCGCGCCGATGTAGAGGTCCCAGCTGTCGAGCCGGTTGTGTGCCCGGCGGAAGCTCTCGAGGATCGGCGCATCGTCGGGCCTCATCTCGGTCTTCGGGTCCTTGTCCGGATCGACGTTCATGTCGCGGCGGCGGCCGAAGCGCGCGAGCATGTCTTCCTCTATCGGGATGCAGATGACGCGTGCGATCAGCCGGCGCTCGCACAACTCGAGGATGAGCTCTTCGGACATGTCGGGTGTGACGACGATCTGCGGCTGCATCCATTCGGAGCTCCTCGAGTCGTCCGGGTTGCAGCAGATGCATTCCTGGATGCTGACCGTGACGTCCTCGCCGGTCTTCTCGTCGGTCGCCTTGCATCGCCACAGGTTGCCGGGGCCTCCGTTGCATGCGGCAAGGCTCATCGCCGCGCCGGACAGGGCGACCGCGCAGTCGCGGAAATCGACGATGCGGTTGGGTGTGCCCCAGGCTTCCAGCACCGCGTCGCGCTCGGGGAAGCTCGCGGTGCATTCGGGGGCGTTCGGAAAGTCGGTGTGGCACCCGGTGCCGAGCGTGCCGGGCGTGGGTCCGACCGGTGGGAGCCCGCCGGGCGTGACCAGGGTCGCACCGGCGGCGAAATAGATCTTGCCCGAGTAAGGCGGCAGCCCCGCGACCCACGCGATGCAGTTGCCGCCGAGGTTGTTGCACCCGCACTCGATATTCGCGGCCATGTGCCACGGCATGATGATCGCCCAGCCACCGGTTTCGCCGTGCTTGTCGGCGGCCCAGTCGAACGCCGCGTCGTGGTCGAGACAGCCCTGCTGGTAGTTGCAGTCCTGGAAGTCGGCGTACTCCCACACGTCACCCGTTGCGGGATCGGTGTACAGGTATTTCGGAGTCGGTGTGCACGTGTCGCAATTCGGGCCGCATGCGCCCCGGCATTCGGAGCCGCTCGCGATGCCGGGGTTCTTCTGATAGACGTCGAGCGGTCCGGCGAGCCGCGGTCCGGGGCCGTACGGCCCGCCCCAGTTCCACACCCCGCCGTTCTGCGAGGGGAGCAGATGCAGCGCCGTCAGCACCTCGCAGATCGCGTCCTTGATCGGGCAGTCGTCGGCGAAGCCTTCGCGGCTCAACGCGAGCGGTATGTCGCTGAACGGTATGCGGGTGAAGCTCGGCGGCGTGACCGTGAGGGCGACCGATGGGCTCGCGCCGGCGGAAATCGTCACGCCGACGCCCAGATCGAGGGACCCCGCGATGTCGCCGTGCCAGTCATAAGGCTGCCAGTAGATGCGGCAGACGTTTTTCCCGAGGATGTCGAGCTGCGCGTACGCGCCGAGGAACAGGTCGGCGGCGAGACCCAGGTCGAGCGTGCGGTCTTCGGTCATCGAAAGGGTCGTGCCGCCGATGGAGCGCGAGCTGCCGATCGTGAGCGTGGTGGCGGCGATGCCGCGCACGAGTCCCGCGAGCCCGCCTTCCACGCCGATCAGAGGCACTTCGATCGGCACCGGGACGCCGCCGATGGGGATGACGCCGAAGAGGCTCAGCGCGCCGCGCAGTCCGCCGCGTATTTCCGCGGCCAGAGACGCCGCGGCGGTCGCGCTGACGCTGTAGCTGAAGCTGTAAGTATTGGTCAGCGGGTTGACCACGATGCGCAGGCCGTTGATGCAGAACGGTCCGAGCTGCACCGCCGCCCTGGCCGCGAGATGGCCTGCGATGCCGACCTCGCCCAGGAGCGCCACGGGTCCGAGCGGCAAACCGCCGATCGGCACCATGAATTCCTCGTCCATCGAGCCCAGGTCGAAGTCGTCGGTGTATGCATCGAGCGGGCAGATCTTCGGCACCGATATGACGAGCCCGGCGCTGGTGACCGAGATGATGCCGCCGGTCGCGTCGGCCAGCGCCTGCGCCGCCTTTCCGGCCTCGGTCGCGAGCCAGTCGACGGCCTGGCCTGCGGCGTCTACGATCTGGCCGCCGGTCTCGACCGCGGTGTCGTAGGCGATTTCGGCGCCTTCGGCGACCGCCCGACCGGCGTCGTCGAGCGCACCCCCGACCTCGTCGACCACCTTGCCGGCTTCATCGACGAGGTCGCCCGCGGTACTGGCGGCGTCATCGAGCGTATGGAGAACGTCGTCGGTGCTC
>JAQGNC010000167.1 GCA_028292065.1 Betaproteobacteria bacterium | reverse complement strand
GTGTGGTTCGGCGCGTCAGCCGGTTTCGACGCGGTGGTGCGGCAGCGCTTCGAGCCGGCGATCGACACCGCCGCACGCGGCGAGCTGGCGTCCTGGGAGAACGCGCCGCAATCATGCGTATCCCTGGTGATCGTCCTCGACCAATTCCCGCGCAACGTGCACCGCGCAAGTCCCGGCGCGTTTGCGTACGACCCCCTCGCCCTCGCCGTCACGAAGCGCGCGATCGCCGCGGGGCGCTTCGATGCGCTGTCGGAGCCCGAACGCGCATTCCTGCTGATGCCGTACCAGCACGTCGAAGACGCCGCCGCCCAGCGTGAAGGCGTCGCCCTGTTCGAGCAGATGCGCACCGACGCGCCGCCGGCGTGGCACGCGTTCTGCGACGGCATACTGCGCTACGCACATCTCCATCTCGAGATCATCGAGCGCTTCGGGCGCTTCCCTCATCGCAACGCCGTTCTCGGCCGCAGCTCGACGCCCGAGGAGCGCGAGTATCTCGAGTCGAAGCCAGAAGCGTTCGGACAGGGGTGACGGCGGCTGACGATTCGATCGACGTGCCTCTGCCTACGCGTCATCGCGAGGAGCCGCGGTAGCGCGACGCGGCGATCCCGTGGCGCACGCAACGTTGCGCTTTAAGCCCGAGCCTGCCGCGAGTTCCCTGATACCCTCGAACGAGACCCGCTACCTGGAAAGTCAGTTGCCTACCCTGCCCACCTCCGAGACGGAGTACCGCAATCTCATCGCCCTGATGATCGTGTCCGCCTTCATCGTCGCAGGCGGCATCCACTATCAGACACCGATGCTCGCGGCGATCGCCGCCGACTTCCAGGTCGATGCCGCGACCACGGGCTGGATTCCGACACTGTCCTTCGGCGGCATGATGCTGGGCATCGTGCTGCTGGTGCCGCTGGGCGACCGCGTCGACAAGCGCACCCTCGTGCTGTCCAAGATCGTCGTGATGACACTGGCGCAGGCGGCGATGGCCGTGGCGCCGTCGATCGAGGTGCTGGCGGCGGGCAGCCTGGTCACCGGCATCTGCTCGTCGCTCCTGCAGAGCTTCATCTCGATCACCGCCGAGGTCGCGCACCCCGATCATCGCGGCCGCGCGCTCGGCACGCAGCTGACCGCGATGTTCAGCGGCATCCTCTTCGCGCGCATCGTCGGCGGATTCATCGCCATGCACCTGGGCTGGCGCTACAGCTACGTGCTCTCGGCGGGGATGCTGCTGTTGATCGTCCCTGTCCTGTGGGCCCGGCTTCCGAACACGCAGCCTACTTCGCAGGCGTCGTATCGCGACCTGATGTGGTCGATGTACGGAATACTGCGTGCGCACGGCGCCATCCGCCGAGCCGTGGCTATACAGTTCATGTTCGGCATCTGCTACGGCGGGTTCTGGGCGGTGGTCGCACCGATGCTCTCGATGCTTCATCGCGTAGGGCCGACCACGGCAGGCTTATTGGGCATCCCCGGTGCAGCCGGCATACTGGTCGCGCGCCGGGCGGGCCGCTGGACCGACCGGATGGGCGTGAAGCCGGTGGTGCTCGCCGGCATCTGCTCGATGATCGCCGCATGGATCGTGATGGGCTTCGGCGTGTGGTGGATCGCCGCGGTCATCGTCGGCGCGATGCTGCTCGACATCGGCCTGCGCATGGCGATGGTCGCCAATCAGACGCTCGTCAATAACGCGGTGCCGGATTCGCGTGCGCGCGGGAACACCCTCTTCGGACTGCACATGTGGAGCGGCAATGCCGCGGGCGCGTTTCTCACCAGCTGGACCTTCGCGCACTACGGCTGGATCGCGGTGTGCGGCGTTGCGATGACGGCGATCGTCATCGCGCTGCTGATACATCTGCGGGTGTTGCCGGTGGGTGAAGGCTATTGAGGATCGTCATCGCGAGGAGCGGCGGCAGCCCGACGTGGCGATCTCGTGGCTCACGAGCGCCGCGATCGATGTGCGCGGTGCGGCCCCCGCGGGCCGCACCTGAACGGCACGCCCCTCAATTGTCCAGGTTGCCGCGAAAAGCCATCACATCCTGCGTGCGCACCGAGCCGGGGCTCAACGCGTCGCCCGCGTGCTGCTCCGCGTGCGTCACGCCGCCGGGCATGCCGTAGCTCGCTTCGGCATCCGCGGGGAACGAGCTCTGCGCGCTCGTCCAGGTGTCGCCCGCGTGCTGCTCGGCGTAGCTGCTGATCGCCGGCAAGTTGTAGCTCGCTTCCGCATCGGCCGGGAACGGCGATGCTTGTGCGACGCCCTGCAGTCCGAGCGCCAGAACCGACAGAACCAGAAGTTGAGTGCGTTTCATGATGATCCCTTCCCATTGCGCGCGATTAAGTTCGGTGGGGGAGCAAGGTGCACGCTTTTCCTCGGTCCCCATCGCTAGACACTGATTGCCTATCCGATGAGTTCATTCTCCGCAGATGCGCGCGGCGGTGCGCCGAACCATTGCGCAGTTAAAGTGCGATAAATTCACACTTTATTGTCATCGCGAGGAGTCGCGAAACCGCGACGCGGGCGATCCCATGGCGCACAAGGCTCTGGTTGTCTTTGCGAGGAGCCGCGACAGCGCGACGCGGCAACCCCGTGGCGCACGTGATCTTCTGCCGAGCGATCGCGATTCACCTACACGCGCCAGGCGACATCGCTGCGATTGCTGCTAAGCTCTTTAGACGATTGCCAACCGCGACGCGGCGCTGGTCCTGGCCAAGCGCCGAAGGACGAACGAGGTGTGAAGTGACGAACGACAACAGACCACCACCACAGCCGTCGAAGCTCGACCGCGTCGTGGCGGGACAGCGGCGCCACCAGGCAGAGCGCGAGAAGACCTACCGCGAGCAGGCCCTGAAGCTCTATCCGTGGATCTGCACCCGCTGCGGAAGGGAGTTCAGCGGTGTTCGATTGCGCGAGCTGACCGTCCATCACAAGGACCACAACCACGACAACAACCCGCCCGACGGCAGTAACTGGGAGCTCCTGTGCCTCTACTGCCACGACAACGAGCACCGGCGCTATCTCGAGGCGGACGCGAATCCGGGGGCGACAGGCAACACCGAATCGTCCGGCGCGACGCATAACCCGTTCGCCGGGTTGAAAGACCTGTTGAAGAAAGAACCGTAGGAGCCGACGCGGTCGAAATCATGCAGCCAAGGAACAGTTACGATGAAGGCCGCGCGCGCAACGCCGACGGCGCCGCGCCCCGCCCTCCGATCCCTGCACGCTACAGCAGGCGCGCACGAACCCTGCACTGGCTGATGGCGGCGCTGCTTGCGATACAGTTCGTCACTGCCGTTCTGCTTCCGCACATCGGCCGCGACGCACAGCTCACCACGACGATCAACGCGCACTTTTCATTCGGCGTCATCATCCTCGTCGTCGCCGCGGTGCGCTTCATCCAGCGCTTGCTGAACCCGGTAGCGCTGGAAGCTGCTCTCTCGCCGCGGTGGGAGCGTTTCCTCGCCCGCACCACCCATCTCACGTTCTACGTGATCCTGCTGATCGGCCCGTTCCTCGGCTGGGCATCGGCCTCTGCCCATAACCTGCCGGTCAGCCTGTTCGGCGTCATTCCGCTGCCCGCCCTCGCCGCCCCGAAAGCTGCCTGGGCGATGACCGCGGGAGACATACACACCTACGCGAACTGGACGTTGCTCGGACTAATCGCGCTGCACGTCGCCGCGGCGCTGTTCCACTACTTTGTGCGCCGTGACGGCGTGCTGCAGAGCATGCTGCCGGGCCTGCCGGCGCGGACGAAGCCTGTCAGCTGAGAACGCTCGTCTTCTTACGCTCGATCAGCTCGAAATCGATCTGCGCCCCAAGCCCCGGCCCCTCAGGGCACCTGATCATCCCGTCGCGGTCCGCATGAAGGTCCTGCACGAGCCCGTACTTCTGCGTCGAATCCGGCAGCAGCACCTCGAAGTACTCGGTATTCGGAATCGCCAGCATCACGTGCAGGTTGGCGACGTTGTTGAGCGAGTTGCCGCCGTGGTGCACCTCGAGGTTCATGTGAAAAGCTTCGGCGAGATGCGCGATCTTGATGAGTGCGGTAATGCCGCCTTTCACTGCGACGTCGGCTCTCAGGAAGTCGGTCGCCTGCATCGTGATCCACGTCGCATACGACTGGAACCCGCCGGGTGAGTACTCGGTGGCCATGATCGGGATGTCGAGCTTCTGCCGCAGCTTCACGTAGTTCGTGATGTCGTCGGCGTCCAGCGGGTCTTCGAACCAGTAGAAGTTGAGCTCCTCCAGCACGCGCCCCACCCTCAGCGCCTCCACGTAGTTGTACGACCACGTGCTGTCGAGCATCAGGCGGTAGTCGTCGCCCACTGCCGCACGCACATGACGGCAGACCTCGATGTCCTGCTCCGGAATCGTCGGCGGATGCATCTTGTAGGCATGCAGCCCCGATGCCTTGATGCGCAGCGCCTCCTCGGCATACGCTTCCTTCGAAGGCAGCACCGCGGAGCTCGCATAAGCCGGAATCGCGTCGCGGAAACTCCCCAGCAGGCGGTGGATCGGCAGGTTCGCGACTTTGCCGCAGATATCCCACAGCGCGATGTCCACCGCGCCGATGCACCGCGGCGTCGTGTTGCGGCCGCGCGCCGACATCTGCTGGTAGAGCCGTTCGCGGTCAAGCGGGTTCTGCCCGACGAGCAGCGGCTTCAGAAACTTGATGATCGTCGCGGCGTCGAAGTTCGCACCTCGCATCGAGGAGCCCAGGAACGCGTGCCCTTCCACGCCGTCGTCGGTCTTGATCGTGACCAGGCCAAGCTCACTGCGGCCGCCTGCCATCCGCCCGGTATGTTTCGCGAACTGACGCGCCGGGATGTCGTCCCACGCGAACAGAGTGATCGTGAGATCGGTGATTTTCATTGGGGTCCGCTCCGGCTTTTGTAATTGGTTATAGGTTGGACTGCATGCGGTGCACGACACTCGCCGCATAACAAGAACTGTCATTGCGAGGAGCGAAGCGACCCTTCGACAAGCTCAGGGCAGGCTGCGCAATGCCGAGGCGCTCGGGTCTTCACCCGGTCATGCGCCACACCGCTCTGACCAAGTCTCTTTACGATGCTATCACGAGGTCGTTACCATACCCGAAGCCCCAAGGCTCTCGGTTACCAACAATAAAAGGCGTCTCATGATGCGGTCGCTGTTGTCGTATGCAGTGCTGATGATCGTTGCCGGCGGCGCGTATGCGCAGACGTATCCCGCTCGCACGATCACCGTAGTCGTACCATCAGTCGCCGGCGGCCCGACCGATCTGGTCGGCCGAGTCGTCGCGCAGATGCTCTCTGACAACATCGGCCAGAATGCCGTCGTCGACAATCGCGCCGGCGCTGGCAATACGATCGGCACCGAATACGCCGCGCGCGCAAAACCCGACGGCTACACGCTGACGATCGCAAGCCCCAGCTCCCATTCGATCGCACCCGCGATCTACCCGAAGCTGCCCTACAACCCGGTGCGCGACTTCACGCCCGTCATCCTGCTCGCGACCGCCCCGCTGCTGCTGGTCACGCACCCGTCGCTTCCCGTGAAGAACGTGAAGGACCTCATCGCGCTCGCCAAGGCGCGGCCGGGCCAGTTGAACTTCGGCACTGGCGGCAGCGGCACGACAGGCCACCTGACGGCGGAATACTTCAACTCGGTCGCCGGGATCAAAGCGGTGCATGTGCCTTACAAGGGCGTGGCGACAGCCTCGGTCGACCTGCTGTCGGGCCAGCTGCAGTACATGTTCCACATCCTCAACCTCGGCTCCGCCTACGTGAAGTCGAAACAGCTACGCGGCCTAGCGATCACCGGACGCGAGCGATCGAAGCTCATACCCGAAGTGCCGACGATGAGCGAAGCGGGGCTGAAAGGCTTCGAGGTGTACACGTGGTACGGCGTCGCGGGGCCGCAAGGGATGCCCAAGGATGTGGTCGACAAGCTTTATTCGACGCTCAGCGGCGCGCTCGCACGCACTGAGAACCGCGACCGCTTCGAGAAGCAGGGGCTGGGCGTCGTCGGCGGCAAACCGGAAGAGCTTGGGGCGCTCATCCGGGATGAGACGGTACGGTGGGCGAAGGT
>JAQGNC010000161.1 GCA_028292065.1 Betaproteobacteria bacterium | reverse complement strand
GGCCTGACGGCGCCAGCGCCTCACGCCTTACGCCTCACGCCTCACGCATGTAAATCGAACCCACGAGCCTGATAGAATACCCGAGCGACTTCCCCGTCAAGGTGATGGGGAAGTCGCAGGCGGGTTTCGCCCAGGCCGTGCTCGCGATCGTGCAGTCGCACGCCCCTGATTTCGACGCCGCCACGGTTCAGATGAAGAGCAGCAAAGGCGGCAAGTACTTGAGCGTGACGTTCGTCATCCGCGCAACTTCGCGCGAGCAGCTCGACAACCTCTATCAGGCGTTGTGCGACCACCCGATGGTGGTCATGGCGCTTTAGCGTTAGCGTGAGCCGCGCTGCGCGCGGGCTCTCGCCCCTGCCGCGGGCGCGGCTTCTTTCTTCTTCTTGTTCGGGTCGTGCGCGCGGGTCTTGCCGTACGAATGCAGGAAGATCTTGCCTTTGCGCGTGCGTTTGTCGCCTCTGCCCATTGCGGTCTCCCGGTTCACTTCGATCGGTAACGCGTGCTCTGTGTTCGCCTGCTAACGTTTCGCGAGCGGCCGCTTGCGCAGGATGGCGAGCTGGTCCGCGAATCCTTTCTCGAGGTCCGATTCGGCGCTCTGCAGAAACGCCGGCAACCCTTTGCACTCGGGCTCGAGCTCGCCTGCAGGCTGCGCCAGCAGCGCCTGCTTCACTTCCTCGCGCTGGCGCAGGATCGCGCCTTCGTATTTGCCGATGTTCTTCGCGTAGTCCTTTTCGTCCTTCGACGCGCTGCGGATCATCATGTTGATGCGCTGGTCGAGCTCGTCGAGGAGCTTCCTGTGCCGGTTTTGCCACGCAGCGTAAGCCTTGTCGGCCGCAGTGCGGGTCTGCGGAAACGCCACCGCGCACGCCTCGCGCCGGGCGAGTATCGACTGGTACGCGCCGTAGACGTCGGTGAGGCTGATACGGTATTCGGTGCGAGCCTCCTGCGCGGCTGCGCCCGCGGAACACGCGACGGCGAGCGCGGCGAGAAGACCGCGAATGTAGCGGGATCGGGAAGTCATCGGGGGCTCATGCAAGGATCGGGCGTGTGCTACCTTCGAGAGTCTATATAACACAGTCCAACGGCGTTTCCGCCTTTACACCCGTGCCCGTGCATCCGCAAGCCAGCGCCCGCGCACCCGCCGACCCGCCGCTCGTGGTGAAGACCCTCGGTCTGGTCGAATACGATCCGACGTGGCGCGCGATGCAGGCGTTCACGGCGGCGAGGACCGCGGACACGATTGATGAGATCTGGCTCGTTCAGCACCCGCCGGTCTACACCCTCGGGGTCGCAGGCCGCGCCGCGCACCTGCCGCGCGGACGCGACGACATCCCGGTGGTTCGCAGCGACCGAGGCGGCCAGATCACCTATCACGGCCCGGGACAGGTCGTGGCGTACCTCCTGCTCGACATGAAGCGCCGCGGCCTGACGGTGCGTCCGCTGGTTAGGTTGATGGAAGCTGCCGTGATAGACTCGCTGGCCGAGTACGGCATCACCGCAGCAGGCCGCGCCGAGGCCCCCGGCGTCTACGTCGCCGACGCCAAAATCGCCGCCCTCGGCCTGCGCGTGACACGCGGGTGCTGCTACCACGGCCTCGCCCTGAACGTCGACATGGACCTCTCCCCTTTCAACGCCATCGACCCGTGCGGTTATCCGGGACTCACCGTGACCCAGTTGAGGGATCTCGGCGTGACCGAATCGCCGCAACGCGTCGCAGAGCATGTCGCCCGACACCTCACGAGGCTATTGGCATGAGCGCGGTCGACGAGAAGAATCTCAGCCGAAAGACCGCGGTGGGCGAGAAGCAGACCGGCGCGGCGAAGACTTCGCGCATCCCGATCAAGATCGTCCCCGCGGAAAGGCTGAAGAAGCCCGACTGGATCCGGGTGCGCCTCGGCGACAGCCAGCGCTTCCAGGAGATCAAGCAGATCCTGCGCGAGCAGAAGCTGCATACGGTCTGCGAGGAAGCGACGTGTCCGAACATCAGCGAGTGCTTCGGCAAAGGCACCGCGACTTTCATGATCCTCGGCGACCTGTGCACGCGGCGCTGCCCGTTCTGCGACGTCGCGCACGGCAGACCCAAGCCTCCCGACGCCGAAGAGCCCGTCCACCTCGCCGAGACGATTGCGGCGCTTAAGCTCAAGTACGTCGTGATCACGAGCGTCGACCGCGACGACCTGCGCGATGGCGGCGCGCAACACTTCAAGGACTGCATCCGCGAAGTTCGCGCGCGATCAAAGCAGACCCGCATCGAAGTGCTCGTCCCGGACTTTCGCGGCCGCCTCGACGTGGCGCTCGACATCCTCTCCGAGTGCCCGCCGGACGTGATGAACCATAACCTCGAGACGGTGCCGAGGCTGTACAAGCAGGCGCGCCCGGGATCGGACTACGCGCACTCGCTCAAGCTGCTCAGGGATTTCAAGGCGCGCTTCCCGCAGATACCCGCGAAATCGGGGCTGATGGTCGGGCTCGGCGAGACCGACGAGGAGATCGTCGAAGTGATGCGCGACCTGCGCGCACACGACGTCGACATGCTCACGATCGGCCAGTACCTGCAGCCGTCGGTGCACCACCTGCCGGTGCTGCGCTACGTCGAGCCGGCGGTTTTCGACCAGTGGACGAAGACCGCTGAAGCGCTCGGCTTCGTGCACGCCGCGTGCGGACCGCTGGTGCGCTCGAGCTACCACGCCGATCAGCAGGCGCACGACGCGGGCGTGGTTTAGAAGCTCGAAAGCAGGAATCGGGACGCGAAGGAAGGTCTGACGCGGCGCACAGGCGCGTTGCGAAACGTTCTACTTTGTCGTATTCAGTTCTTACCTTCGCGTCCTTGGTTTTTACCTTTGCGTCCTTCGCGTTCCGGCTGTGCTTCGGGGCCGTCGCGCCTACGTCTCACGCAGGCTCAGCCAGCTTCTTCTCGATCAGCGCCTCGAGCTTCGCGAAATCCGGCTCTCCCAGGATGCGCGTCACGATGTTGCCGCGCCTGTCGATCACGATCGTCGTCGGGGTGAGCTTCACTTCCCCGAACGCTTGCGCGAGCTTGCCCATCGGGTCGAGCGCGACCGTGAAAGGCAGCGCGTTCTTTTCGGTGTAGTTGAGGACGTAATTCGGCGGGTCGTAGCGCATCGCCACCGCGACAAACTCGAAATCCTGCTGCCGGTATTTGTTGTAGGTCGTCACCATGCGCGGCATTTCCTTCACGCACACCGGGCAGTCGGTCGCCCAGAAGTTGACGAGGACCACGCGTCCGCGAAGATCGGCGGTCGATACCTGCTTGCCGGTGAGCGAGGTAAACGTCACGGCCGGCGCGGCGTTATCCCTCAGGAGCGCGGCATAACCCGCAAACCCGGCGACGCCGAGCGCGACCAGACCTAGAATGGTGTTGCGAAGTTTCATGCTCAAAAGCCCCAGGAGTCCACCGATGCGCGGAATTCTCGTTTTTCTGATGTGCCTTGTCACGAGCGCGGTGACCGCCGCGGCAGGCCTCGAGCGTATCAGCAACACCGAAGCCGGCTCAGGTTTGAAACAGGCGCTGGCCGATGGTTCCGCCGCGGCGGTCGCCCAGCTCGGGGCGGAGAACGGCTTTCTGAACAACCCCAAAGTAAAAATCCCGCTGCCTCCGGCGCTGCAGAAAATCGAGGCGGCTCTGCGCTACACCGGGATGAAGCGCCAGGCCGACGAGCTCGTCGTCGCGATGAATCGCGCCGCCGAAGCCGCGGTCCCGGAAGCGAAAGCCCTGCTCATCGACTCGGTCCGCAAAATGACGGTCAAGGACGCCAAAGGGATACTCACCGGCGGCGAGACTTCAGCCACCGATTATTTCCGCCGCACGACGCAGACCCAGCTCGCGGTGCGCTTTCGGCCGATCGTCAAGAAAGCGACCGACCAGGTCGGGCTGGCGGAGCAATACAACAGTCTCGCCGGCCAGGCCGCGCAGCTCGGCCTCATCCGCGAGCAGCAATCGACCATCGAAGGCTACGTCACCCAGAAAGCGCTCGACGGCCTCTACCTCATGATCGCCGAGCAGGAAAAAGCGTTCCGCGCGAACCCTCTCGGCGCGGCGAGCGACATCGTCAAACGCGTTTTCGGCGCGATGCGCTGACTTCGGCTGAGCCGCTCGTCATGCTGGCGTAGGCCAGGATCCACGTTGACGTTGAACCGGCTGACGATGCGCTGACTTCGGCTCAGCCGCTCGTCATCCTGGCGTAGGCCAGGATCCACCTTGACGTTCAACCGACTGAAATGGATTCCGGATCGTTCCCGCAAGGCGCAGTCCGGAAATGACCGCGGGGGCGAAAGGAAATCGAGCCGAACGTTCAACGTCAAAATGGATGCTGGCCTGCGCCAGCATGACGACCCGAGGCGCTCGCGGGGTCAGACCCCGGTTTTCGCGGGTGGGGTCTGACCCCGGTTTTCCCAGCAGTCGGCGCAGAGCTTTAGTGCGCCTTGTCCCAGCCGTCGGCGCAGCGCTTTAGTGCGCCTTATCCCAATTCGGCCCGACCCCCACTTCAACCACCAGCGGCACCGCGAGCTCGGCGACCCCCGTCATCAGCGCCGGCAGCTCTGCGCGCACGCGCTCGAGCTCGCCGTCGGGCACTTCGAATACGAGTTCGTCGTGCACCTGCATGATGAGTTTCGCTTGTAGCCCTTCGTTCTCGAGCCAGCGCTGAACCTGGATCATGGCGAGCTTGATCAGGTCGGCGGCGGTGCCCTGCATCGGCGCGTTGATCGCCGCACGCTCCGCGGCCTGCCGGCGTGCAGGGCTCCCGCTGCGAATTTCCTGTAACCACAACCTGCGGCCGAACACCGTCTCGACGTAGCCGTCGCGCCTCGCCATTTCGCGAGTGCGCTCCATGTATGCGGCGACGCCCGGATATCGCGCGAAATAACGGTCCATGTACTGCTGGGCCGCGGAGCGCTCGATGTCGAGCTGCTTCGACAGCCCGAAAGCCGACATGCCGTAGATGAGACCGAAGTTGATCGCTTTCGCGTATCTGCGCTGCTCGATCGTCAGGTCGTCCGGCGCGATGCCGAACACTTCGCCGGCGGTCGCGCGATGAATGTCGCGGCCTTCGGCAAAAGCGCTGAGCAGCCCTTCATCGCGCGAGATGTGCGCCATGATGCGAAGCTCGATCTGCGAATAGTCGGCGGAGACGATGTGGCATCCTGCCGCGGGAATGAATGCCTCGCGGATGCGCCGGCCCTCGGTGGTGCGGATCGGGATGTTCTGGAGATTGGGCTCACTGCTCGAAAGCCGTCCGGTCACCGCGACGGCCTGGGAGTACGACGTGTGCACCCGACCGGTTGCGGGATTGATCATGTCGGCGAGCTTGTCGGTATACGTCGACTTGAGCTTCGACAAACCCCGGTACTCGAGGATCAGCTTGGGCAGCGGGTGATCGAGCGCGAGCTGCGCGAGCACGTCTTCATCGGTCGACGGCGTGCCCGACGGGGTCTTCTTGATCACCGGCAGCTGGAGGCGGTCGAACAGGATCTCCTGGATCTGCTTGGGCGAATTGAGGTTGAAAGGCTGATCCGCCGCCTGATACGCCTTGGCCTCGATCTCCAGCATCTTCCCGCCGAACTCGCGCGAGAGATCGCCGAGCAGACCGACGTCGAGCAGCACCCCGTTACGCTCGATCTGCGCGAGCACGTGCATCACCGGGATCTCGATCTCGCGATAGATGCGACACATCTTTTCGTCGCGCTCGATCGGCGGGGACATCACGCGGTGCAGGCGCAAGGTGACGTCGGCGTCCTCGGCCGAATACTCGGTCGCGTTCTCGATACTCACCTGCTCGAACGGGATGCGCTTCGCTCCTTTGCCCGTGAGCTCGTCGTAGGTGATCATCTTGAGCGACAGATGCCGCTCGGCGAGATTGTCCTTGTCGTTCGACTTGTGGCTTTCGAGCACATACGACTGCAGCAACGTATCGTGCTGCACGCCCGCGAGCTTCACCCCGTGGTTGGCGAACACGTGCAGGTCGTATTTCGCGTCGTGGCTCACTTTGGGCCGCGCCGGGTCTTCGAGCCACGGCTTGAGACGTTCGAGGACCAGGGACAGGGGAAGCTGCTCGGGCGCACCGGCGTATTCATGGCCGACCGGGATGTAGGCGCCGCACGCGCGCGCCACCGAGAGCGAGATGCCGACCAGCTGCGCGCGGAAAGGATCGACGCTCGTCGTCTCGGTATCGAGCGCGGCGAGCTCGGCGCCTTCGAGCCGCAGCGCCCACGAGTTGAGCTGCTCTTCGGTCAGCACCGTCTCGTAGTCGCACGCTTCCGCCGCGCGCGGCGTCACCGCGGCTGCCGCGGCGGCTTCGAGACCCTCGCGCTCGGCCTCGGCAGCGCCGTCCTTGAGCTCGCGCAGCCAGGTCTTGAATTCGAAACGCTCGAACAGTGTCGCGAGCGTCGTCTTGTCCTGCGCAACGATCGTCAGCGCTTCGGGCGCGAGCGGCAGGGGCACGTCGCACTTGATCGTCAGGAGCTCTCGGGCCTGCGGCAGCCAGTCGAGCTTTTTGCGCAGGTTCTCGCCGACGACGCCGCCGATCTCGCCGGCACGAGCCAGAATTTCATCGAGCGTGCCGTACTGGACGAGCCATTTGCACGCCGTCTTCGGGCCGACCTTGTCGACGCCCGGAATGTTGTCGATGCTGTCGCCGATCAGGGTGAGGTAATCGATGAAGCGTTCCGGGCGCACCCCGAACTTCTTTTCGACACCGGCCTCGTCGAGCGTCTCGTTCGACATCGTGTTCACCAGCGTGACCGCGGGGCTGACGAGCTGCGCCATGTCCTTGTCGCCGGTGGAGATGACCACTCGCATGCCCGCGGCCTCGGCCTGCTTGGTCAGCGTGCCGATCACGTCGTCGGCTTCGACGCCGTCGATCGTCAGCATCGGCCAGCCCATTGCCTTGATCGTTTCGTTCAGCGCCTGGATCTGGAACGACAGATCGTCGGGCATCTTTTCGCGAGTCGCTTTGTACTCCGGATAGACCTCGTCGCGGAAAGTCTTCCCTTTGGCGTCGAAAATCACGGCGCTATAATCGGCAGGCGTGTCCTTGTGCAGCTTCCTCAGCATGTTGATCACGCCATAGACCGCGCCGGTCGGCTCCCCTTTGCTGTTGCGCAAATCGGGCAACGCGTGGAACGCGCGATACAGGTATGACGAACCGTCGACGAGCAGCAGAGTTTTCATTTCAAAGGCGGTGAACGGGTGAACGGGTGAACGGGTGAATCGAAGCGGCCCCTCGGCTCGCGATGCGAACCGGGTCGGCCCCCGTTCACTTGTTCACCCGTTCACCCGTTCACGGAAAAGATGACGATGACAGACAAATTCCCGCACCCGCTGGCGCCCGAGTTGAGCGAGAAATCGTGGGCGGCGCGCGAGTCCTGGCGAGTGCTCGGTATTATGGCAGAGTTCGTTCAGGCGACCGAGAAGCTCGCCGCGATCAGGCCTGCCGTGAGCTTCTTCGGCAGCGCGCGCATAGGCGCGGGGCATCCGTATTACGCGCTCGCCGAACAGACTGCGAAGCTGCTCTCCGACGCCGGTTTCAGCGTGATCTCCGGCGGCGGCCCGGGCATCATGGAAGCGGCGAACAAAGGCGCTTACGAAGGCAAGTCGCCGAGCGTCGGCCTCAACATCCAGTTGCCTCACGAGCAGTCCGGCAACCTCTACCAGGACATCAGCCAGAACTTCCACTACTTCTTCGCGCGCAAGGTCATGTTCGTGAAGTTCGCGACGGCGTACGTGGTGTTCCCGGGCGGCTTCGGCACGCTCGACGAAGTGATGGAAGCGCTGACGCTGGTGCAGACCGGCAAGACTCGCAAGATGCCGATCATCCTGGTGCACGAGCCTTTCTGGCGCGGCATGGTCGACTGGTTTCGCACCACCCTCGTCGCCGAAGGCACGATCTCACCCGACGACATGAACCTCATCCAGTTGATCGACGAGCCGCAAGGCGTGGTCGACGCAATCTTCGATTACTACGAGAAGCGCGGCTTCCAGCCTTCGCAGGCCGAGCAGGAAATCCTGCTGAATCTCTAGACGCAGGATTTTGGATTCAGGATTCCGCGTTGCGTCGATGCGCCTGTAAGGGATCGCGTTCAACTGAATCGTGCGCCAAGGGCATGGAATGTGCTTTGAGTTTCCCTCTCGAAACCCGGATAATACCGAGCGAAACCAGGAAGCCCCATGCGCATTCTCATCGCCTCACTTCTGCTCGGCATGACCTCCGCCGTACTCGCTCAGGCGCCGGGCGACCACGCGCTGCCGACCCAGCAGCCTGCCCAGAAATCACCCGGCACCAAGCCTTTCGCCAAAGGTCAGGTGCTGCAACCGATCCCCGAGCCGCCGCCTCCGCCGCCGGGACTCGAGCCCGATCCGACGCTCGAGCCGCAGGTGACGATCCAGCGCCGCGGCACCGAGACCGTCGAAGAGTTCAGGCTCAACGGCCGTCTCTACATGGTCAAAGTCACCCCGGCGCACGGCAAGTCGTATTACCTCGTCGATAACATCGGCCGCGGCGAGTTCACCCGTCACGAGTCTTACGACACCGGAACCCGGCCGCCGATGTGGGTGATTTTTCAGTGGTGACGCCCGCGCCTACAGTCAGTTGCCGACGGTAATCGGTTACGGCACGGCAGGCGCGGCGCCGGGAGCCCGCCTCCTGCTGCTCGCCTCGCGTAATACTCGCCACGGGTGCCGCACCCGGCGCACCTCACGCCTCACGCCTCACCCCTCACCCGCGTAATGTCCGTCTACACCACCGTCACCGCCGAGCAGCTTCAAGCGTGGCTCGCGCAGCACAACGTCGGCACGCTCACCGATCTGAAAGGCATTTCAGCGGGGATCGAGAACACCAATTACTTCGTGACGACGACGGCAGGGCGTTACGTCCTCACGCTGTTCGAGAAGCTCACTGCGGCCGAGCTGCCGTTCTACCTGAACCTGATGGCGCACCTCGCCGACCACGGCATACCGAGCGCGCGCCCGATTCCGGACCTCGAGGGCTCGCTGCTCGGCGAGCTCAACGGAAAGCCGGCGGCGCTCGTGTCGTTTCTGCCCGGCAAGGACGTCGCCGACCCCACGCCTGCGCAGTGTGCAGCCGTCGGCGCGATGCTCGCGCGCATCCATCGCGCGGGGCTGTCTTATCCGGTGCGCATGGAAAATCCGCGCGGCAGCCGGTGGTGGCAGGCGGTCATGCCCGAGATCGTCGGTTTTCTCCCGCCGCACGACGCCGCCCTCCTGCGCAGCGAAGTCGAGTTCCAGGCCGGGCACGCGTTCGACGATCTTCCGTCAGGCGCGATCCACGCGGACCTCTTCCGCGACAACGCCCTGTTCGAAGGCTCGCGGATTTCCGGCGTCATCGATTTCTATTTCGCGTGCACCGACGCGCTGCTCTACGACCTCGCGATCTGCATCAACGACTGGTGCGTCGACGAGTCAGGCGGCATCGACGACAGCCGCAGCGAGGCGCTGCTCGCGTCGTACCAGGCGGTTCGCGCCGTGGACGCGCGCGAAGCCGAAGCGTGGCCCGCGCTGCTCCGCGCCGCGGCGCTGCGCTTCTGGACCTCGCGGCTTTACGACTTTCATCTTCCGCGCGCCGGTGAGCTCACCCACGCCAAGGACCCCGCGCACTTCCAGCGCATCCTGGAACGGCACATCGCGCACCCCCGAACGCTGACGCAGCACGGCAGCGCCCGACTATAATCGTCACATCCCCGAGCCGCCTGCGCTCGACGAGCCCGCACTGGAACCTACCTCGATGGAGCCCCGTACTGTCCGCGCCGGCCACGGCTGGACCTGGATCCGGCAAGGCTTTGCGCTGTTCCGCAAAAGCCCCGCCAACTGGCTCGCCATAATCCTGCTGCTGTTTGCCGCGACCAAGCTGCTCGCGTTCGTCTCGCTCCTGGGCATCGTGTTCATCCTGTTCATGCCGGTGTTCATCGTCGGCCTGATGGAAGGCTGCCGCGCGCTCGAAAAAGGCGAACCGCTGCAGCTCGCGCACCTGGCGTGCGGCTTCAGGCGCAACGCCGCCCAGCTCGTCACGCTCGGCGGGGTCTCGCTCGTCGGCAACCTCGCCGTGATGATGCTCGTGATGTCCCTGGGCGGTGACGCGATGTCGACGATCAGCAAGGCCGTGTCGGAGGGCGGGCCCGCGCCGGCGCCGAGCGCGGAAGTGCAGGCCGCCTCGGCTGCGGTCGGGCGCGCGCTGCTCGTGGGGATGCTCGTGTCCCTGCCGGTGCTGATGGCGCTGTGGTACGCGCCGCTCCTCGTGTACTTCCACGACATGGGTGCGATTGCCGCGATGAAATCGAGCCTGATCGCGTGCGCGAGGAACGCGCCGGCGCTCCTCGTCTACGGGTCGGCGGTGCTCGGCGGCATGTTCGTCGCGATGCCTTTCGCGATGGCGCTGCGGCAATACGACCTCGCGCTGTGGCTGCTCGCCCCCGTCCTGCTGCCGTCGCTGTACGTGAGCTACAAGGACATCTACCTCGCGGGCGCCGAGCCTGAAGCCGGGCCTGCGCCGACGGCTTAAAGCACGTTCAGGCCGGTGCGAGGTTCGCGTATTCGAGCATCAGCCACTTCAGGCCGCCGTTGCGAAAGTTGACCTGGACCCGGGCATCCGCGCCGCGGCCTTCGGCGGTGACGATCACGCCGGAACCGAACTTCGCGTGCACCACGCTTTGCCCGATCTTCCACGGCGATCCCGAATCGATGTTGCCCATGTCGACTTTCGGCTGGACCGGGACGTTGCCCGAATAGCCGCGGTTGGCGAAATACGAAGGCTGCAGGAGCGGCCGCGGCGCCGCCTTGGTCTTGCGCATGAGCTGCGCCGGGATTTCCTGGAAGAAGCGTGAAGCGACGTTGAAACGCGTCTGGCCGTGCAGCATGCGGCTTTGCGCGTAAGTCATATACAGCCTGCGGCGCGCGCGCGTGAGCGCCACGTACATGAGTCGCCGCTCCTCTTCCAGGCCTTCGTCTTCCTTGGCGCTGTTCTCGTGCGGGAATAGCCCTTCTTCCATGCCGCTGATGAACACCGTGTGGAATTCGAGGCCCTTGGCCGAGTGCACGGTCATGAGCTGCAGCGCGTCGGCGCCCGCGATGGCCTGATGCTCTCCCGACTCGAGCGCCGCGTGGGCGAGGAAAGCGCTGAGGTCGTCGGGCTCGGCGACACCTTCGTCGAGCGGCTGCAGCTCGCGCTCCGCAATGAACGAGGCTGCGGCGGTGACGAGCTCGGCCAGGTTCTCGAGGCGATCGGCGCCTTCCTTTTCGGTCTTGTAATGCTGCTTGAGCCCGCTGCCCTCGATCACGTGGTCGATCACTTCGGGCAGGGGAAGCCCCGCGGTCGCGATCCGGATGTTCTCGATGAGCCTGACGAAGCCTGCGATGCTGGCCGAGGCTTTGCCCGAAAGGGTGTTCGCGCACGCCGCGGCCCACAGCGTGATGCCTCGCGATCGCGAGATTTCCTGGACCTGGTCGAGGCTGCGCGCGCCGATGCCGCGCGTCGGAAAGTTGACGATCCGCATGAACGCGCCGTCGTCGTCGGCATTCGCGACGAGCCTCAGGTATGCGAGGGCGTGCTTGATCTCCTGGCGCTCGAAGAAGCGCAGGCCGCCGTACACTTTGTACGGGAGCGACGCGTTGAAGAGCGCGTGCTCGAGGACCCGCGACTGCGCGTTCGAGCGGTAGAGCACAGCGATTTCGCCCAGGCTCAATCCGTCGGACCTGAGCGACTTCACTTCCTGGACGACGTAGCTGGCTTCTTCGAGGTCGGTCGCGGCTTCGTACACGCGCAGCGGCTCGCCTTTACCTTCGGAAGTCCAGAGGTTTTTGCCCAGGCGCTTGCGGTTGTGGTTGATCAGCGCGTTCGCGGCATCGAGGATGTGCGCGTGGGAGCGGTAGTTCTGCTCCAGCTTGATGACGCGCTCGATGTGGAAATCGCGCTGCAGGTGCTGCATGTTCGCGGTGTTCGCACCGCGGAACGCGTAAATCGACTGGTCGTCGTCGCCGACGGCGAAGACGGCGTTCTGCTGGCCGGCGAGAAGCTGCAGCCAGCGGTACTGGAGCTTGTTGGTGTCCTGGAACTCGTCAACGAGGATGTGCTTGAAGCGGTTGCGGTAGTGTTCGCGCAACAGGTCGTTGTTCGAGAGCAGCTCGAACGAGCGCAGCAGGAGCTCGGCAAAATCGACCGCGCCTTCGCGCCGGCACTGCTGGTCGTATTCGGCGTACACCTTCACCATCTGCTCGGAGAATTCGTCGTACGCTTCGACGTCTTTCGGGCGCCGGCCTTCTTCCTTGTTGCCGGCGATGAACCACAGCCCTTTGCGCGGCGGATAGAGCTCGTCGTCGAGGTTCATGCTCTTCATGATCCGCTTGACCACCGCGAGCTGGTCCTGCGTGTCGAGGATCTGGAAGAGGCTCGGCAGCCCCGCTTCGGCGTGATGCATGCGCAACATGCGGTTGCACAGGCCGTGAAACGTGCCGACCCACATGCCCCGCGTGTTGATGGGGAGCATCGAGGAGATGCGCGTGAGCATCTCTTTCGCGGCTTTGTTGGTGAACGTCACCGCGAGCAGCCCGTGCGGGCTCACCTGACCGGTCTGGATCAGCCACGCGATGCGCGTCGTGAGCACGCGGGTCTTGCCGCTGCCCGCGCCGGCAAGGATGAGCGCGGACTGGCTGGGCAGCGTGACGGCTTCGAGCTGCGGTTCGTTCAGGCCTGCGAGGAAATGGGGAGACATGCGAAAGGGCGTGGAGAAACAGCCCGATTATAGCGGCGTGACGGCGCGATCGAATGATGAATGAGCGGCGGGGCCCATTCCGCATTCCGCATTCGCAGTAGCGGCGCGCTACCGCGCCTGCGCCTGCGCGAAGCCCATCCGCCGCAGCCGTTCGGCGAGCGCCGCGGCCTCGTCGCTGTCGCCCAGCGCTTCGATCCGCACCTCCGACGCTTCGCCGGTCCCGGCCGAGATCGCGGGAAAGCCGGAATCGCGCAGCTTGTCGCGCAACGCGACCGCGGTGCGCTCGTCGCCCGAACCGACCACGACGGCGAAAGCGCCGCCGGCGCGAACCGCACCGGTGCGTGCGAAGATCTCGGTCTCGTCCGACCATTCCTTGACCTGCGCGGGTGAGACGGGCGACGGCGGCTGCGCGGCGCCTTTGCGCGGCGCGATATAGAAAGAGTTCGGCTCCTGCATCGCGAACTGCGCGGCGCCATGAGCGACGGTGATGCGCCCTTCGAGCAGGCACACGATGTCGCGGTCGCCTGCGGACTTGCCCCACACGTCGGTGCCGCGTATGCCTGCGGTGATCGCGTTCACCTTGACTCGCACGTCGCGCTGCGAATCGGACTTCGAGAGCAATCCGGTGGTGAACCTGAACGCACCGAGCAGGACGTCGAGACTCGCGGCGACGACGCGGCCGGTGGCGCCTTCCTTGCGCGCGAGGTCGTCGACCGCGAGCGTCGCGCTTTCACCGAGCTTCACTGCGCTGCCTTCGTCGAGCCGCAGCAGCGCACGTCCGCCGTCGCCCGTATGGACTTTGTCCTTGTTCGCGAGCGCCATGCCGGCAGCGAGCGGCTCGCGGCGACCGTTCGCGCGCTCGACCCATGCGGGACTCAGCACGCTCTCCACAGTGAGGACAGATCCGGATGCCGCGTACACCGGTGCCGCGGCGAGTACGAGGAATACGCCAACGAGCAAGCGTCGCATCATGATTGAAGCCCCCGGAGAATATCCAGCGTGAAAGACCGGCAGTGCGCGCTTCGGTTCAGTGCCGCGCGGTTATAATCGTGATTTTTCACCACTTTCTCGGCACTTTTCAGCGCATGCAGCAGCGATACAACCCGCACGTCATCGAACGCGAAGCTCAGAAGCTCTGGGAAGACTCGGGCGCGTTCCGTGCCGTGGAGACATCCGACAAGCCGAAGTACTACTGCCTGTCGATGTTCCCTTACCCCTCGGGCAAGCTGCATATGGGGCACGTCAGAAACTATACCATAGGCGATGTACTCACCCGTTATCACCGCATGAAGGGTTACAACGTCATGCAGCCGATGGGGTGGGATGCGTTCGGGCTCCCTGCCGAGAACGCCGCGATGGCCAACGGCGTGCCTCCCGCGAAGTGGACGTACGACAACATCGCGTACATGAAGAAGCAGTTGAAATCGCTCGGTCTGGCGATCGACTGGAGCCGCGAGCTCGCCACCTGCAAACCCGATTACTACCGCTGGAACCAATGGTTCTTCCTCAGGATGCTCGAGCGCGGTCTCGCGTACAAGAAGACCGGCGTCGTGAACTGGGACCCCGTCGACCAGACCGTGCTCGCGAACGAGCAGGTCATCGACGGCCGCGGCTGGCGCACCGGCGCGGTGGTGGAGAAACGCGAGATCCCGATGTACTACCTCGCGATCACGAAATACGCCGACGAGCTCCTCGCCGCGCTCGACACCCTCCCCGGCTGGCCCGATCGCGTCAAGGCGATGCAGGCGAACTGGATCGGCAAGAGTCACGGCGTCCGCTTCGCATTTCGCGTCGAAGGCGCCTCGAATCTCCCCTCCCCTTCAGGGGGAGGGGTCGGGGGTGGGGGTGGTCGCAGTCACCAGTCCGATTTCCTGCTGTGGGTCTTTACGACCCGTGCCGACACCATCATGGGAGTCACCTTCGTCGCGATCGCGGCCGAGCACCCGCTCGCACAGCACGCTGCCAAAGACAACGCGCCGCTCGCAGCTTTCATCGACGAGTGCAAGCGCGGCAGCGTGATGGAAGCCGACATCGCCACCGCCGAGAAGAAAGGGATGCCGACCGGGATTTACGCAACGCACCCGCTCACCGGCGAGCAGGTCGAAGTGTGGGTCGGCAACTACGTGCTCATGGGTTACGGCGAAGGCGCGGTCATGGCGGTTCCCGCCCACGACCAGCGCGACTTCGAATTCGCCACGCACTACAAGCTGCCGATCAAGCCGGTGATCAAACCGAAAGACGGCGAGCTCGAGCTTCCGCTGTCCAAGGCGTATGTCGACCACGGGGTGTGCATCAATTCGGGCAAGTACGACGGCCTCGAGTACGAGCAGGCGGTCGACGCGATCGCCGCGGACCTCGCCGCCAAGTCGCTCGGCGAGAAGCAGGTCCTCTACCGCTTGCGCGACTGGGGCATCTCGCGCCAGCGCTACTGGGGCTGCCCGATCCCCATCATCCATTGCCCCACGTGCGGCGACGTGCCGGTTCCCGACGACCAGCTTCCGGTCGTGCTGCCCGAAGACTGCGTCCCCGACGGCCACGGCAACCCGCTGAAGAAGCGTCCCGACTTCGTCGACACGACGTGCCCCACGTGCGGCGGCGCCGCGAAGCGCGAGACCGACACGATGGATACCTTCGTCGATTCGTCGTGGTACTACCACCGCTTCACGTGCGCCGACCAGGACCGTGCGATGGTGGACGAGCGCGTCGATCACTGGCTTCCGGTGGACCAGTACATCGGCGGCATCGAGCACGCGATCCTGCACCTGCTCTACTCGCGCTTCTGGACCAAGGCGATGCGCGACCTCGGGCTCGTGAAGGTCAGTGAGCCGTTCAAGAACCTGCTCACGCAGGGGATGGTGCTGAACGACATCTATTTCCGCAAAAGCGAAACGGGGCGCCTCGTCTACTTCAACCCGACCGAAGTCGAGATCAAGTTCGACGACAAGGGCGATCGGTCAAGCGCGGTGTTGATCGCCGACGGCCAGCCGGTCGAGTGGGACGGCATCGGCACGATGTCGAAGTCGAAGAACAACGGCGTCGATCCCCAGTCGCTGATCGACGAGCACGGCGCCGACATCGCGCGCTTCTTCATGATGTTCGCTTCACCTCCGGAGGACACGCTCCTGTGGAAAGACGCGGGGGTCGAAGGCGCGGCGCGCTTCCTGCGGCGGCTGTGGACCTTCGGCTACGAGCTGGGTCAGACGGCGGCGCAAGCGCCTGCAGGGGGAGCACCCCTTCCCGCCGCGATTGCGGTGACTCGTCTCGAAGTTCACGCGCAACTGAAGCAGGCGAACTACGACATGTCGCGCCACCAGTTCAACACGGTCGCGACCGCCGGGATGAAAATCCTCAACGCGCTCGAAGCGTGTCAGAAGAGCAGCCCCGACGCCGCGAGCGCGGCGACAGTGCTGCACGAGGGTTTCAGCATCCTGCTGCGCCTGCTCTCGCCGATCACCCCCCACATCGCGCACGCGCTGTGGCGCGACCTGGGATACGGGGAAGACATCCTTTCCGCGCCGTGGCCCGAGCACGACCCCGCTGCGCTCGTCCAGGACGAGCTCGAGCTCGTGGTCCAGGTCAACGGCAAGAAACGCGGCGACGTGCGAGTCCCTCGCGACGCCGACAGGAAAGCGATCGAGGCGATCGTGCTCGCCGATGCGAACGTGCAGAAGTTCATCGACGGCCAGACGGTCAAGAAAGTGGTGGTGGTGCCGGGAAGACTGGTGAATGTGGTCGTGTGAATGCGTGAGGCGTGAGGGGTGAGGAGTGAGGCGTAAACCCGTGTGGTCGTTCGTTCGTGCTTTTGTCGCTTTGCTGCGGCTGACGCCTCGTGCCCTGCGCCGCGCGAAGTTGCCTCACGCCTCACGCCTCACGCCTCACGAACTTCCTGCGCCTCCCGCCTCCCGCCTCCCCATGAGCATCGCGCTATGCGTGGCGCTCACCGCCTGCGGCTTCCACCCCCGCGGCGCCGCGACCCTGCCATTCGGCACGCTTTACATCGAAGCGCCGCAGGGCTCGCTATTCGCGACGCAATTAAAGCGCGTGATCGGCAACGGGAGCAGCACGCGCATCACGGCGACGCCGGCTGAAGCCGACGCGACGCTTCAAGTGCTCAGCGAGCTTCGCGAAAAGGAAATCCTCTCACTGTCCGCGGGCGGCCGCGTCAACGAGCTGCAGCTTCGCTACCGCCTGCAATACCAGGTTTACGACCGCCAGAAGAACCTCATCGCGGCGCCGGGGGAAATCGTGTTGCGACGCGACTACTCCTTCAACGACCAGGAGCAGCTTTCCAAGGAATCGGAAGAAGCGCTGCTCTACCGCGACATGCAGAACGACGCCGTGCATCAGCTCGTGCGGCGGTTGCAGGCCGCGGCGAAATCCGGCGCCAAGCCCGGGGACAAGGGCTAGGCGCGGTGCGCATCACCACCGAGCAGCTGCAGCCGCACCTCGCGCGCGATCTGGCGCCGCTCTATACGGTGTACGGCGGCGAAGCGCTGCTCGCGCTCGAAGCCGGCGATCGTCTTCGGGCAACGGCTCGCGCGCAAGGCTATGTCGAGCGCGAAGTCCTCACCGTAGAGCCCGGCTTCGACTGGAAAGATCTGGGACACGCCGCGAGCTCGCAGTCGCTTTTCGCCTCGCGCAAGCTTCTCGAGCTCAGGATCCCGACAGGCAAACCAGGCACCGAAGGCAGCGCGGCGATACAGGCGTTCTGCGCGAGACTGCCCGAGGACACGGTGACGCTGGTGCAGCTTCCCGATCTCGACTGGCGCACGGTGAAAGGCGCGTGGTTCGCAGCGCTCGCCGCCGCGGGAACGACGGTGGAAGCGCGCGTGGTGCCTCGCAAGGCGTTGCCGCAGTGGCTCGCCGGCCGCCTGAAAGCGCAACAGCAGGACGCCGATCCCGAGACGCTCGAGTTCATCGCCGAGCGCGTCGAAGGCAACCTGATGGCGGCGTATCAGGAAGTGCAGAAGCTCGCGCTCCTCTTCCCGCCGGGGCGGCTCGCTTTCGACGACGTGCGCGGCGCGGTGCTCGACGTCGCGCGCTATGACATTTCCGACCTGCGCGTGGCCATGCTCGAAGGCGACGCCGCGCGGCTCTCGCGCATGCTCGAAGGCCTCAAAGCGGAAGGCGCCGCACTGCCCCTCGCGCTGTGGGCGATGACTGAAGAGATACGCGCGCTCGGCAAAGTCGTCGCCGGTGCAGCGTCGGGTAGACCGGTCGCGACGCTCATGCGCGATGCGCGCATCTTCGAGCCGTCCCACCAGGCGCTGGTGCAGGCGCAGTATTCGCGCTTTACGCCTGCGCAGATGGACGAAGCGCTGCGCCACGCCGCCGCGGTCGACCGCATGATCAAAGGCCTGACCCGCGGCGACGTCTGGGACGAGATGCTTCAGCTCGCATTGCGATTCGCGCGCCCGCGCAGCACCGGCTCGCGCACGCCCCGTCGAGCGGCCGCGGCGCCTGCGCAATAAGGCGGCTGGCGGGCGTTTCGCGGGGCGGCTGCGGGCGCAATCGGCTATCATCTACTGCAGGATTCAGCTGTCGGGATTCACGATTCAGCCGGCTGAATCCTGAAAGCTGAATCCTGAATCCCGGGGTAAAGATGGACGTTCAAACCTACATGCACGGTGTCGGACGCGAAGCGCGCAATGCTTCGCGCCTGATGGCGAAAGCCGATACCGCGACGAAGAACCGTGCGCTGACCGCGATCGCGCAGGCGATCGAGCGCACCGCGCAGGTGCTGATCGAAGCCAATGCGCGCGACCTCGACGCCGCACGCGAGAAAGGCCTCGACCGCGCAGCGCTCGATCGCCTGACGCTGACCGAAAAAGCGGTCGCCGCGATGGCGGACGGGCTCACGCAGGTCGCCAAGCTCCCCGACCCCGTCGGCGAGATCATGAA
>JAQGNC010000085.1 GCA_028292065.1 Betaproteobacteria bacterium | reverse complement strand
GGGTTATCGCCGGGGACCAGTGATTAAGTGATGAAGAGACGAAACCCACCCCCACCATAACCCTCCCCCTGTAGGGGAGGGGACTAGAGGCGCAATGCGCCTGCAAAACTCTCCTTCCCCCTCAGGGGGGAAGGTTGGGATGGGGGTGGGTTCAACAAAGTAAGGGGAATACCGATGGCAGACAGAAACACGACCGTTGCGCTGGAGCGCTTCACCTGGCGCATGTTGTCGCAGTACGTGTCGCAGTGGGATTTCGACCGGCTGAAGAAGAAGATCGAGAGCTGGGACCAGTGGTGCATCGAATGGAGCCGGGAAGCGAAGCGCTACAGCGACATGGCGGACCAGGCGCTCGGCGAAGGCAACCGCACGACCGCGGGCCAGCATTACCTGCGCGCGGCGCTGTATTACCACTGGGCGACCTTCCTCTTCGTGCACGACCAGAAGCAGTTCGTCGAAGGCATGGAAGCGATGAACGAGTGCTGGAAAAAAGCCGCGCCGCTGGTCGAGCCGCCGATGGAGCTGCTCGAAATCCCGTATGAAGGCGTCACGCTGCCCGGCTACCTGCGCAAACCGGTGGGCGTCGACAAACCGCCGCTCGTCATCCTCGTGCCCGGCGGTGATTCGACCAAGGAAGAGCTTTACGATTTCGGCGAGCACATGGTCAAGCGCGGCCTTGCGGTCATGGCTTTCGACGGACCCGGCCAGGGACTCGTCAGCACGAGACTCAAGATCCGCCCCGATTTCGAAGTGCCGATCCGCACCGTCACCGATTTTCTGGTGAAGCGCAGCGACATCGACGCGAAGCGCCTCGCGATCGGCGGCATTTCGTACGGCGGCCTGTTCGCTTGTCGCGCCGCGGCTTTCGATGAGCGCTTCAAAGCGGTGTTCTCGGCGAGCGCGTGGTATACCCCCGCAGGCCGCTGGAGCAGCATGGACCCGCTCTCGCAACTCGGACTGAAGCAGTACATGGGCGAGAACGCCGAAGAGATCCAGAACGCGATCACCATGGACGGTGCGACCGAGACCCTGAGAGTGCCGCTGCTCCAGATTTACGGCGGCCTCGACAAAGCATCGCCGCCCGAGCAGGCATACCGCGTGGAGAAAGCGGTGAAAGGGCCGACGACGACCGTGGTGTTCGACGACGGGGTGCACGTGTGCAACAACCTGCATCATGTGGTGCGGCCGCTGATCGCGGACTGGCTGGCGAAGCAGCTTCGGTGAATTTAGCCTTGAGTGCTTGATGTTCACTGGACTGAAAACCACCCCCATCCCGGCCTTCCCCCTGAAGGGGAAGGAGAGTTTTTGCAGGCGCGCTGCGCCTGTAGTCCCCTCCCCTTCAGGGGGAGGGTTAGGGTGGGGGTGGTTTATGGCTCAGGGTGTACCGTTTACCGTTTAGAAAGAAACCTATGGCTCTAATGCTGGGCTCCGAAGCCCTCGAAGGTGTGATTTCCACGCGCGAGGCGATCGATCTTCTCGAAGGCATGTCGGCGCACGAAGCCGCCGGCAAGACGTTCGTCTCGCCGCGCCTGAACACGACTTTCGAAGGCGGCTGGATGCGCATGATGTTCGCCGCCGATTACGCCTCAGGGTTCGCCGCGACCAAGGCGTTCCACATGATCCAGGGCGTCGGGGTGCGTTACGTCGTGTCGCTGTATCGGCTCAGTGACGGCGAGCTCGTCTCGGTGCTCGACGGCCGGCTCATCACCGATCTGCGCACGGGCGCTGCGAGCGGCGTGGTCGCACGCAAAGTGCGCATCGACGCACCCGTGAGCGTGGGTCTCATCGGTGCGGGCCACCAGTCGCGCATGCAGCTCGAGACGCTCGCCAGCGTTTATAAAGTCGGTTCGGTGAGCGTCTTCAGCCCCACCGCCGAAAACCGCGAGCGCTTCGCCAAACAGATGTCGTCGAAGCTCGGGCTCAAGGTGAGTGCGGTCGAGAGCGCCGAGAAGGCTGCACGAGGTCACGCGGTGGTCGTCGCCGCGACGAGCTCGCAAAGCAGCGAGCCGGTGCTGCGCGGCGAGTGGCTCGACCAGTGTCGACTCCTCTGTGCCGTCGGCAGCACGCGGCCTCAGTCGGTCGAAGTCGACGAGCGCTGTTTTCGCGACGCAAAAGCCGTGGTCGTGGACACAATACGAGCTGCGGAGGAAGCGGGAGATCTCCAGCAGGCGGTCAAAAGCGGCGCGGTCGCCGTCGAGGCTCAGATAACGCTCGCGCAGATCGCCGGCGGCGCGCTGCGCCTGCCGGAAAGCGGGCTCGTCACTTTCAAGTCGGTCGGCAGCGCGCTGCAGGATCTGGCGCTCGCGACGCGCTATTACGAGCTGTTGCGCGGGCGTAAAGACCTGCCGGCCGCGCCCGACCTCGCGAGCCTGAAGAAACCGGTGAGCGCAAGCGCGAGAGGCGTGAAGCGCGAGGGATGAGGCGGCACGCTGTCGCCGTATCGAGATAACGAGGAGTGAACGTAAATGGCTGAAGAGCCGACACCCACGGGTCAGCAACCACCCGAATTCCAGTCATTGCAGGAGATCGTCCACGCGGCGCGTAAGAAGCTCACGCACGAGCTGTGGGACCACCTGTCCGGCGGTTCCGATTCGGAAACGACCCTGCGGCGCAATCGTCTTGCGCTCGACGTGCTCGCGCTGCGCCAGCGCGTGCTGGTCGACGTCGCGGACGTCGATATCAGCACGACATTGCTCGGGCAGAAGCTCGCGAGCCCGGTCTTTCTCGCGCCGGTCGGCGGTTTCCTCGGCATGGCGCATCCCGAAGGGGCGATTCCCGTCGCGCGCGCCGCGGTGGCGCACCGTACCACCGCCTTCATCAGCACCGCGGTCAAGCCGAGCTTCGAAGCCGCGCAGCAGGCGGTGAGCGAGCCGCTCATATTCCAGCTCTACGTGCGCTCGGGCAGGCCGTGGAGCGAAGAGACCCTCGATCGCGCGCGCAATGCCGGCTCCAAAGCGCTGTGTGTGACGGTCGACCGCGCGTGGTACGGGCGGCGCGAGCGCGACCTCATCAGCCGCGCGGCGGTTCGCGAAGGCTTCGGCGATCCGCGCTACCAGGCGAGCATCGTCTGGGACGACCTCGTGTGGATGAAGCAGCACATGAAAGGGCCGCTCATCGTCAAAGGCATTGCGACGGGCGAGGATGCGCGTCTCGCGGTCGATTACGGCGCTGACGTCGTCTACGTCTCGAACCACGGCGGCAGGCAGCTCGATCACGGCCAGGGCAGCATCGAAGTGCTGCCCGAAGTGGTCAACGCGGTCGCGGGGCGCGCCGAAGTGCTGGTCGACGGCGGCATCCTGCGCGGCACCGACGTGGTCAAAGCGATCGCGCTCGGCGCGCGCGCGGTGGGCGTCGGCAAGCTGCTCGGTTGGGCGCTCGCCGCGGGAGGACAGCCCGCGATCGAGCGCATGCTCGAGCTGCTCGATGTCGAGATCCGCACCGCGATGGGATTGATGGGCGTGACTTCGCTGTCCGACCTGAATCCGGCGTGGGTCAGGCCGGCTTTGCTCGCCGGTCCGGTCGGCACGACGAGCCCCTACCCGTGGTACGAAGAACAGCGGGGGCAGTCCCCGATTTCCGGATAATGAAAATCGGGGACTGTCCCCCGATTTGCGGACGAAGAACAGCGGCGGGGGACAGACCCCGGTTTTGCCTCTTAAGGGGGTCTGTCCCCGGTTTGATTCGCGGCGCTCGGTATCGCCTTGGACCAAACCGCGGACAGACCCCATTCGATAAAAGAAAGACCGGGGTCTGTCCCCGTGGGGGTCTGTCCCCGATTCAATTTCTGGAGCCTCAAATGACGTTGCAACTCGACCCCAAGCTGACGGCGATCGCTGCGCAGCAGCCGTTTCCCCATTTCTCCGACGACGAGTTCGCTCGCCGGCGCAGCGCACTCATAGGCGCGATGCAGCAAGCGCAGGTCGATCACCTGGTCGTGTGCGGCGAGCAGCGCGTCGGCTCGGGCGTGCCGTGGATCACCGGCTGGCCGACCACGACCGAAGCGCTGGTGATCGTGAGCCCGTCTGAAAAAAACCTGATGTTCATGGAGTGGTACAACCATGTGCCGCTCGCCACGCGCATGGCGCAGCACACCGACGTCAAATGGGGCGAGCACGCGGGCATCGACAAAGTCATCGCCGAGCTGCAGCGCCGCGGCGCGAAGCGCGTCGGTTTCATGGGTCCACTGTCGTACCGCAAGTGCAAAAAGCTCGAAGGCGCTTTCGAAGCGCTGGTCGAGATGAACAAGGATTACGTCGAGCTGCGCCTGGTGAAATCGGCCGAGGAGCTCGACTGGCTGCGCATCGGCGCGGCCTACAGCGACGCCGCCATCGAAGCGCTGCGCAAAGAGCTGAAGCCCGGCCTCACCGAGCGCGACCTGTGGGACATCACCGAGCGCGCTTACACGCGCGGCGGCGGCACGACGCAGATTCACTACTTCGGCGTGACGTCGATGGCGAACCCGGCTTGCTGCGTGCCGCGGCAGTTCCCCGAGAATCGGACCGTCCAGGTCGGCGACTGCGTTTTCTGCGAGATCAGCGGGATGTTCGGCGACTACGCCGGGCAGGCGCTTCGCACTTTCACGGTCGGTGCCGATCCGACGCCGCTCTACCGCGACCTCTACGCGACCGCCGAAGCGGCTTTCGACGCCATCGCCGCGATCCTCCGCGCGGGCACGACCCCCGAGCAGATCATCGAAGTCTCAGGCGTGATCGAGAAGGCGGGCTACACGACGTGCGACGACCTCATGCACGGCTACGGCGGCGGTTACTTCCCGCCGGTGCTCGGCAGCCAGAGCCGCCCCGCGGGCCCGCTGCCGGACCTGCCGCTGCGCGCGGGCATGACGGTGGTGGTGCAGCCGAACGTGATCACCAAAGACCAGAGCGCGGGGGTGCAGGTGGGCGAGCTCGTGCACATCACCGAGCAGGGGTTCGAGCGGTTGCACAAGGCGCCGCGGGCCATATTTCGCGTCGCTTGAACCGCGAAGGTCAACAGCTTTAACGCGAAGGACGCGAAGGACGCAAAGGAAAGTCAAAAAGACTTTAACCACGAAGGGCACGAAGGGCACGAAGGGCACGAAGGAAGGTACAGGGAAAGGCGTTGTCTTGTTTTCCTTCGCGTCCTTTGCGTCCTTCGCGTTAAAGCTTTGCTTTGCTTTTCTTTCGTGCCCCTTCGTTGTCCTTCGTGCTTGATGCTTTTGTTTCAGGCGCTCGCCTGCGCGAATCCGGCGTCGAAGACTCGATCCGCCATCACCTGACACCTGAGCATCATCCGCGGCTCGTCGGCCGAATAGTCCGGGATTGCGTTATGCAGCGTCCCGATGTGGTCCCACATCAGCACGTCGCGCTCGGTCCAGCTGTGGGTATAGATGTATTTGTCCTGGAGCTGGTGCTCGAAGAGCATCGCGAGGACGCGGTCGCTTTCCGCCTGGTCGAGCTCGTTGATGCGGATCGCATACCCGGGATTGCAGTAGAGCACCTGGCGGCCGGTGATCGGGTGGGTGAGAAAGACCGGGTGAACCGAAGGCGGACGTATGGCGCGCTGTGCCGGTGTGAGAGGAGGCCGGATGCTGCCGGGCCTCGCGCGCATCGCGTCCCAGAACTTGTTGAAGTCGTGCGTCGCGGTCGCGTTCTTCAGGCGCTCTTTCAACGAAGGATCGAGATCGTCGTACGCCGCGTGCATGTTCGCGAACTGCGTCGCGCCGAGCGCCTTGCCGTGGCGGCGAGGGACCTTGATCGCGTACAGCACGTTCGCGTAACCGACGAGCGCGTTGTACGACATGTCGGTATGCCAGTCCTGACCCGCATCGACCAATCCGATCGGCTCGCCGTTCTCCATGATGTTGGAGAGGACGCCGACTTCGGGTATGCCCGGCACCGCGAGCTTGCCGCTGAGTGAAACCTGCAGCCCTCCGAAGCGGCTCGAGAAGTCGCGCAGCGCCGGCGCGTCGAGCGACTGATTCGGAAAACGCAGCACCCCGTGCTCGCCGAGCGCTGCGACGATGG
>JAQGNC010000102.1 GCA_028292065.1 Betaproteobacteria bacterium | reverse complement strand
AGTTGTAACTGAACATCCTTCGGCTGAAGCCGGCTCGCCTTGCGAAAAGCGTCCGCGGCGGCTTCGTGCCGGCCGAGCGCGATGTAGCACTGGCCGAGGTTCGCGAGTACGTGGGCGTTGTTGCGCTGGAGGCGCGCAGCCGCCTCGAGGTGCGGCACGGCTTCGCCGGCGTTCCCGGTCTGGAGCAGGGCGGTGCCGAGGAGGTTCAGGGCGTCGGCGCTCCCCGGCGCCACGACGAGCGCCTGCCGGTAGCACGAGACCGCGCGGTCGAAGTCGCCGGCGCGATGCGCCGCCAAACCTGCGTCGAGCCAGCTTCGGGGCTCCTTCGATGGGCCGGAGTAACTCATTGAGTAAGTGCGGTTTTACGTCGGGTTATGCGGGTGTTGCAATAATGCAACAGCATAGCAGAAACGGCACGACCCGAACCCGAGGCGAGAGGCCGTCTCCGCTCGTACGGGCGATGGGCTTCCGCTCCCGACGGGTTGTTGCACGTACGCAACACCCTACGAAGAAAGGGGCCCGAATAATCACAAACTTGTTGAGCCCTGTTAAAGCCGCTTGGCATACTGCGATCAACTTCCGCTTCAGGGGGAGTAAGGGCGCGCTGGAGGGGGTCTCGCCGGAGCGCCAGGATTCAAAAACATCACAGGAGATTTGTTATGCAGAAGAAATTGCTGGCAGTCGCGCTGGCGGGTGCATTCGGTGCCCCGTCTCTCGCGCTCGCCCAATCGAGCACGGTGCAAGTGTTCGGCACGTTGTACGTCGAGTACACGGTCCGCGCCAACCAAGGCGACGCGACGGCCTTCCCCGGCTCGGCACGCACCAACACCGACTTCATCCAGACCCCCGGCAGCGAGATCGGCTTCAAGGGCGAAGAGAAACTGGGCGGCGGTCTGTCCGCATGGTTCCAGTGCGCGAGCACTGCTGACGTCCGCGGCGACACGCAGAACGGCTGGTGCAGCCGTAACAGCGCGGTCGGCCTGAAAGGCGGCTTCGGTAACCTGTACGTCGGCGTCTGGGATACCCCGTTCAAGCGCACCGTCAGCCCGACGGCTGTCGGCGGCAACGACACCGGAATCTGGGGTACGGCATTCCTGCTGCTCTCCGATTCCACCACCGACGCAGTCGGCGGCAACCGCCTGTCGTTCAAGCGTCGCCAGAAAGACAGCATCAACTACGACAGCCCGAACTTCGGCGGCTTCCAGGTGATGGCGGCTTTCACGTCTGCGCAACCGTCGACGGGCACCCTCGCCTCGGCCAGCAATGACAAGCCCCGCGTCTACTCGCTCGGCACGCAATACAGCGCAGGTCCGCTGTACGTTTCGGCCGGCTACGAGCAGCATCGTGACTTCGCAGGTGCGGGCCCGACTGCCCCGGCGAACAGCAAGGACAGCGCGTGGCACATCGGCGCCGCCTACACCTGGGGCCCGGTGCGCGTCGGCGGTCAGTACACGCGTCAGAAGTTCGACGCCGTCACCCTGGCGGGCGCAGATGGCGACATCCGTGTCAGCGCCTGGCACCTTGGTGTGGACTGGAGCATCGTCGGACCGCACGGTCTGCGCGCTTCGTTCACGCAAGCTCGTGACGTCAAAGGTCCGGCTGGCGCGGCCACCGGCCTGTCGACGGCAGTCGTCGGCGGCGCGGGTAACTCGCTCACGCTGGGTAACGTCTCGGGTGCCGGCTACCGTCCGGGTCCCGGCAGCGACACCGGTGCGAACCTGATCACCCTCCGCTACGTCTACACGTTCTCGAAGCGCACGGAGTTCACGGCCGGTTATGCGCGCCTGAACAACGATTCGAACGCAGCCTACCGCCTCGGCGGCCTCGGCGCGCAGATTCGGAACGGCGAGACGGAAGACGCGTGGGCACTCGGCATTCGCCACACGTTCTAAGCTTCACCGCAGCATTGAAAACGGGCGCCTCGGCGCCCGTTTTTTTTTGGCGGCGTCGTGTTTTGGGGAAACATAACGTCGCCTTTGTTTCGCGCGCCCGGCCGCGTTCAGCGTGCGCGCAGGAGTCGAACGTAGAGGGATTCGAGGTCGCGAGTGAAGGCGGCGGAGTCGAACAGCGGTGCGCTTTCGCGTGCGGCGGACAGGCGGACGCGCAGCGCCTGCAAACGTGCGGGATCGGTCGCCAGCGCGTAGGCGAGCGCCTGGTACCGATCGAGCGAGTCGGTGATGAGCTCGGGCACGCCGCAGTGGGTCAGCAGGCTCGCCGACACGCGTGCCGCGAAAGTCTCGCCGCGCAATGCGACGAGCGGACATCCCGACCACAGGGCATCGCTGCCCGTCGTGTGCGAGGTGTACGGAAAGGTGTCCAGCGCGAGGTCTGCCGCGCGATAGCGCGCGAGATGCTCGACCACCGGCAACCGCGGCGCGATGATCACCCGATCCGCGTCTATACCTGACGCTTGCGCCGCCGACTTGAGATTCGCGTTTGCCCAGCGGTTGTCTTCGAGCAGCCACAACACGCTCATCGGCACCGCGCGCAGCAGCGCCATCCAGCGCTCGAACACGTCGGGTGTGATCTTCGCCGTCTGGTTGAAGCAGCAGAAGACGAAACCGTCTTCGGGCAATCCGTATTGCGCTCGCGGCCGCGGCGCCGGGCTCGGGCGCTTGCGGTCGTTCGCCTGGTAACAGTGCGGGAGGCGCACGACGCGCTCGGAGTAATGTCGCTCGGCGCCGGGCGGGATCACGATCTCGTCGGCGATGACGTAGTCGATGAAAGGCGCGCCCATCGGGCCGGGATAGCCCAGCCACTCGACCTGCAGCGCGCACGGCCTGCGTGCCATCACCGCGAGCCGGTCGCCCGCGGTATAGCCTTTGAGGTCGATCAGGATGTCGAGGTCGTCTTCGCGCATGCGTTTTTCGACCACATCGTCGGGGTCCCACGCGACGTCGACGAAATGCTCGAAAGCGTTTTCGAGCCGCCGGCGCAATGCGCTGCCGTCGTCGGGGCCGTAGGAGTAAGCGAAAACCTCGAAGCGGCTGCGATCGTGCAGCTCGAAGGTTTCCACCGCGAGACACGGCACCGGATGCTGGTGAAAGTCGCCCGAGTAGTAACCGATGCGTATGCGCTCGCGCGTGCGTTCGCGCCGCGGCATGTCGAGCGGGGTCTCAGGCCGCGGCGCCGGATAATTCTGCGCGACCCAGCGCTGCGTGTAGGACAACTGCTGCTCGGGAGTCGTGTTCTCCGACAGCAGCCACAAAGGGCTTCCGAGATGCGCCGATTCGCCCAGCCGCGCCTGCATGACGGCCCACGCGCTCGACCACCGGCTCCAGTCGCACTGGCGGTGCGTGAGATGTACGAGCGTCCCGAGCAGCGGGTCTGCGTGGGTGCGGGCAAAGCCCTCTTCGAGCGCGTCGACCGCGAGATCGAGCTCGCCTCGAACGTGGTGCGCTTGAGCGATGAGGCTGTACGGCCGCGACTGTGCGGGATCGAGCGCGAGCGCGCGGCGCCCGAACGCCACCGCGTCGTCCAGCGCGCCGCTCTGGAAGCTCGCTTCGGCCAGCGAGCAGATCGCCTGAAAGTTCGCGGGCTGTGCATCGACGATGCGGCGCAGCTCAGCGCTGGCCTGGGCGATGCGGCCGAGGATCAGATACGCCGCCGCCAGACGCTCGCGCGCTTCGATGTGCCCGGGCGCGCGACTGAGACAGCGCTCGAACCACGAGCACGCTGCGGCGGCGTCGCCTTGCTCGAAGCTGACGATCCCCAGGTTGTAGAGCGTGTCGGCATCGTCGGGCGCGCGTGCGAGGATCGCCTCGAACGCGCGCTGCGCCTCGCTCCAGTTGCCCTGCGCGCCGTACGCGCGGCCGAGCGCGGCGTGGGCCTCGACGAGCAAAGGATCGAGCTCGAGCGCGCGTCTCAACGCGTCGATCGCATCGGCGTGCTTGCCCTGATGGAAAAGCGCGAGGCCGAGGCGCACGTGCACCGATGCCGGCGCGCCCCGGAGCGCTTTCGCAGCGCGCAGCGCTTTCTCGGCGGCCGCGTAGTCCGCGCGTATGAGGTGGGCCACGCCGAGCTGCTCGAGCGCGGCGCCATGGTCGGGCGCGGCGAGCACGACGCGCTCGAGCAGCGACGCGGCTTCATCGGCACGACCCGCCATGAGGCGCGCGGCGCCGAGCAGCCACAGGGCATCGGGATTTCGCGGCGCGCGCTGCAGGACGTCTTCGCACGATGCCGCGGCAGCGGCCGCGTTACCGTTCTGCAGATGCTGGTGGGCTTGCTGGAGCTTGCGCTGTACCGATGCAGACATGGGGAGTGGGCCGCTGACCGGCCGCTACTATAACCAATGTTTAGACACACGCGGAGGCTGCTTCTACAATACCCGCCCACACGAGTCGTCAACGGCTCCCATCAACCCGCACGCGGCCCGTGACCAACGCTGCCCGTGCCGCTCCGGTTGGCTCCAATGGAACAGCGGGTAGACACCATCCATCAGCGGGAGCAGTTGCTGCAGCAGGTCACCGCGATCCTGCGCCGGCACAAGCACGACGAGGAGCTCGCCGACCGCGATCATCGCGCGCCGCGCGAGCGTGTCGAAGACCTCCTCCACAAGCGCGACCTCGAGCGCCTGCAGCGAGAGCTCGAGCGCCTGCATCCCGCAGACGTGGCCTACGTCCTCGAAGCGCTGCCGCTCGACGAGCGCCTGATCGTCTGGGACCTGGTCAAAGCCGATCGCGACGGCGAAATCCTGCTCGAAGTGTCCGACGCGGTGCGCGAGACCCTCATCGCCAGCATGGACGAGCAGGAGCTCGTCGCCGCGACCGAGCAGCTCGATACCGACGAGATCGCCGATCTCGCGCCCGACCTCCCGCGCGAAGTCATCCAGGACGTCTTCAAGTCGCTCTCGGTCGAAGAGCGCGAGCAGCTGCGCGCCGCAATGTCGTACCCCGAAGACTCGGTCGGGGCGCTGATGGACTTCGACATGGTCGAGGTGCGCGAGGACGTGACGCTCGAAGTCGTGCTGCGCTACCTGCGGCGGCTGGACGAAATGCCGGACCATACCGACCAGATTTTCGTGGTCGATCGCGAGGATCGGCTCAAAGGCCTGCTGCCGGTCAACCGCATCCTCGTGAGCCTGCCGGAGAAGCTGGTCTCAGAGGTCATGGTTCGCGAATTCGTTGAATTCAACGCCAACGAAAAAGCGGACGAAGCCGCCGCGGCTTTCGAGCGCTATGACCTCGTGTCCGCGCCGGTGGTCGAAGACGATCGACGCCTCGTCGGGCGCATGACGGTCAACGCCGTCGTCGACTACATCCGCGAATCGCAGGACATCGAGATCCTCTCCGCCGGCGGCCTGCGCGAAGACGAGGACCTTTTCGCTTCGGTCTGGAAAAGCGTGAAGAACCGCTGGACGTGGCTCGCGGTGAACCTGGTGACCGCGTTCATCGCATCGCGCGTGATCGGGGCTTTCGAGCAGTCGATCGCGCAACTCGTCGCTCTCGCCGCGCTCATGCCCATCATTGCAGGCATCGGCGGCAACTCGGGCAACCAGACCATCACGATGATCGTGCGGGCGCTCGCACTCGGTCAGATCACCCGCGACAGCGCGCGCAAGCTGTTCGTCAAAGAGCTCGGTGTCAGCATGCTCAACGGGGTCATCTGGGGCAGCGTGGTGGGGCTGTTCGCGTTTCTCATCTATCACAACTGGCAGCTCGGCCTGGTGATGACCGCCGCCATGCTGCTCAACCTGCTGCTTGCGGCGGTGATGGGCGTGTCCATACCGCTGCTCATGGACAAGCTGGGCCGCGATCCGGCGCTCGGCTCGAGCGTACTGATCACCGCGATCACCGACAGCGGCGGCTTTTTCATCTTCCTCGGCCTCGCCACACTGTTCCTGGTCCGCTGAAGCCGCATCGACGCGCCGGGAATAATCATTTCCGGCGCTGTGTTGGCTCACATGAGAACCGCCGGGAACCTATTTTGAACGAATTCGGTACACGCGTGCAGGAGCTGATACCCCGGTTGCGCCGGTACGCCCGCGCGCTGACCGGAGAGCGCAGCGCAGCAGACGATCTGGTGCAGGACACGCTCGAACGCGCGTGGAACAAGCTTCATCTGTGGCGAGACGGCAGCGACTTGCGGGCGTGGCTTTTCACGATCATGCATAACGTCCACGTCAATCAGGTGCGCTCGAGAGCCGCTTCCGCAACCGTGTCGCTGGACGACGAAGCCGCGGACGCGCCGGTGAGGCCCACACAGGCCGACATGCTCGAGGTGCGCGATATCGACAGCGCCCTGGGCCGGCTGTCGGTGCACCAGCGCGAGGTGCTGCTGCTCGTCGGCCTCGAACGCATGTCTTATGACGAGACCGCCCGCACGCTCGGTATTCCGATCGGGACCGTGATGTCGCGGCTCTCCCGAGGTCGGGAGCGCCTGCGCGCCGCGCTCGCGGGCGAGCCCGGCCCGGCAAACCTGAAGGTCGTCAAATGAACAAGCCCAGAGTGACCGAAGCCGACCTGCACAGCTATCTCGACGGCGAGCTGCCGGCGCCGGAGCGCGCGCGCGTCGAAGCCCTCCTGGCGGATGACTCGGACGCCGAGCAGCGTCTCGGCGAATACCGCCAGGTCGTCGATCTGCTGCGCGAACGATACGACGGTGTTCTCGATGAGCCGGTGCCCCAGCGCCTGATCGCCGTGACGTCCACCGCAAAGCGGCGCGCGTTCCCTGTTTTGCTGCGCTGCGCTGCGGTCTTCGCGTGGGTCGCGCTCGGCGGTCTCGCGGGATGGCATCTCCACGGCGTGCAGACGCGGGAAGATCGCGGCGCGGCGCCGGTGTGGGCGCACCGGGCAGCGGTCGCGCATATCGTGTATTCGCCTGAAGTGCGGCACCCCGTGGAAGTCGGCGCCGATCAGGAAGCGCATCTGGTCGCGTGGCTGTCCAAGCGCCTGGGCACGCAGCTTCGCATTCCGCAACTCGGCGCAGTCGGCTACAGCCTCGTCGGCGGGCGGCTCCTCCCCGGCGAGCGCGGGCCCGCGGCTCAGTTCATGTACCAGGATGCGCAGGGGCAGCGGCTGACCCTCTACGTGCGCACGAACCGGGAGCAGAACAAGGAGACCGCATTCCGCTTCGCGCAGGACGGCAACGTGCGGATCTTCTACTGGGTCGATCGCAGCCAGGGGCTTGCGCTCTCAGGAGAGATCGACAAGGAGCAGTTGCTGCGGGTGGCGACGGCGGTCTATCAGCAGCTCAATCCGTGACACGGCTGGATTGACGCATGACGCGCTGCGCTTCGACGATGCGCACTTTGAGACGTCCGGGGAACTCGAATTGCGGAGGCTGGAGGACCGGGACGTGCTGGAGGGGAGGCGGGACGGCGGGAGGCGGGAGCCGGGGGTTAACCCAGCCCCCGCTTAGTACTAGAACTACTTCTTCTTCGCTGCTTTTTTCTTCGCTGCTTTCTTCTTAGCTTTTTTCTTCGCTGCCATTTTAAGTCTCCTTTAAAGTTAACCTAGGCATGCTTCGCGTGCGTTGGTTACTTCCGCACTCCCATCGCGCGATTCTTCGAACGTTGTGTTCGGCGTCTCTTCCATCGTTCTCCCGAAATAATTTTCGGAAAAACCGTGCGTGGTGCGCCAATTCTATGCTAGAGCTCAAAAAAAAAGCAACACCTTTGTCAGCACTGTTTGACGAAGGCATATGACGTTGTGTGTTTGATGCAACACTTCATCGCAATCAACGTGTGATGAGCGCGTCGATGATGCGTTTGATGATGCATCGATGCAGCGCTCGCGACGCGACTTACGTGACGACGATCGAAGCGCGCATGCGTGTGACGTCGCACCGTACTCGCTGCTCGCATCAAACCTCCGGAGTCGCGTTGCAAGCGTCGCGTGACTCGAAGAAGCGTCGCTTGGACAGTGACGCTTATCGAAGAGGCGAGTCCCGCCTCAGCCTTTCTGCCGAGTCAGCTTGTCCAGAGCGTTTACCTTCGACGCTCTGCCGATGCGCTCGCGGAAGGTCACCGCGTCTTTTCGCACATGGGCCGTCGCGGCAGCGAGATCGTTCTGGAACTGCTGGGAACGCAGCATCGCGATGTAGCCGTCGGTGACGGCTGCGGGCGCCGAATACGCCGGCGCGCAGCTCTTGTTATAGCGGGCGTTCGCCTCGTGCGTGATCTGCTCGATGTTCGGGGTTCGATCGACCAGATCGAAGGAAAGATGCAGGCTGTACTCGCCGACCGTCTCGCAGCGATGCGGCACGCCGGCCCGGACATACAGCACGTCGCCCGGGTCGAGCACGAACTCGGCGACCTGGCGGCCCAGCCGCGCATTGTCGAGGATGTTCTCGACGTAGCGGCGCTGCTGAGGGGCGTAGATGCGCCAGCGCTTCCTGCCTTCGACCTGGATCACGAGCACGTCGTCGGTGTCGCAATGGCCCGGGTAGGCCTCGGCTCCGCGCTGTGACAGGAAAGCGACGCAGTTGGACAGCGCGCACGGCAGGGCCGAATCGACTTTCGCGATGAAGTCGTTGATCGACGGGTCGAGGATGTCGAGCCCCTCCAGCAGCAGGGCGCCGCCGCGCTTCAGGTGCTCGTTGACGGGCTCTTTGTCCATGAACACCAGCGTCTTGTTCTGGACGATCTTCTGCAGCGCCGCGGCTTCGAGCGGCAGGATCGAGCCGTTGGCGCTCAGGGTGACCCAGCTCGGGGTGAGCAGCGGGTTGCTCAGGAACTCCTGGAGCTTCGCAACCGAGAAGAAGGTGACGCTCGGCAGGTGCCCGGCGCCATGTTCGTACACCGCGGGCGGCGCCTTGCGCTGCGCGAGGTAGAACTCCAGGACCCGTTCGAGCTCGGGGTGCAGCGGTCTGTCCACGAATAGTCCTCCATCGCTGGTAACACTAAACGAACCGTTCTCACCTGCGAGCCCGATCAGGACGGCAGCCGGCGCTCCCGCGCGATGAGGTCGCTCACCTCTTCGCGGTCGCGGATGACATGGTACTCGCCGCCGTCGACCATCACTTCGGCCGCGCGAGGACGCGTGTTGTAGTTCGACGCCATGCTCATCCCGTAGGCGCCTGCCGACATGATCGCGAGCAGGTCGCCTTCGCGAGCATTGAGGCGCCGTGCGCGAGCGAGAAAATCCCCGGTCTCGCAGATCGGCCCGACGACGTCGTAGACGTCTGCCGGCGCCGCGGGACTTTGCTGGACCACCGCGAGCACGTCGTGCCACGCGTCGTATAAAGCGGGCCGCACCAGGTCGTTCATCGCGGCGTCGACCACCGCGAAGCTGCGGTCCTCGCCCTGCTTCAGATACTCGATGCGGGTGAGGAGCAGCCCGGCGTTGCCCGCGAGCACCCGTCCCGGTTCGAAAAGAAGCTTGTGGCGGTCGTTGCGCAGTGCCTTCAGCACGACTGCCGCGTATTCGGATATCGGCGGCGGGGTCTCGCTCTGGTAGCGAATGCCGACACCGCCGCCGACGTCGACGTGTTTCAGCTCGATGCCGTCGCGCTCGAGGCGCGCGACCAGGTCGGCGATCTTGCCGAGCGCCTCGGCGATCGGCGCGAGGTCGGTGAGCTGAGAGCCGATGTGGCAGTCGACGCCTTCGATCGTGACGTGGGGGAGGCTGCGCGCGCGGGCGTACAGCGCCGGCGCATCGGCGTAGGCGACGCCGAACTTGTTCTGCTTGAGTCCTGTGGCGATATACGGATGCGTGCCGGCGTCGACGTCGGGGTTCACCCGCAGGCTGATCGGCGCGCGCATGCGCAGCGCTCCCGCGATGCGGTTGACCCGCTCGAGCTCGCTCGCCGATTCGATGTTGAAGCAGAGGATTCCGGCCTGGAGCGCCGCGCGAATCTCCTCCTCGGACTTGCCGACCCCCGAGAACACCACTTTCGCCGGGTCGCCGCCCGCGGCGAGCACGCGCTTCAGCTCTCCGCCGGATACGATGTCGAAGCCGCTCCCCAGGCGTGCGAAAAGATCGAGGATCGCCAGGTTGGAGTTCGCCTTGACCGCATAACAGACGAGGTGGTCGCGCGCCTCGAAGGCTTGGGCGTAAGCCGCGTAAGCTTCGGTCAGCGCTGCGCGCGAGTACACGTAACACGGGGTGCCGATCGCGGCGGCGATGCGGGCGAGGGGCACGTCTTCGACGTGAAGCTCGCCGTCTTTGTACTGGTAAGGATTCACTTGGGAGCGGGTGTCGCGTCTGCAGGTACCGGCCGCGCGGTCGACGCTTGCGGGGTGGCAGGGGTGGTTTTGGCCGCGGCTGCGGCGGCGGCTTTGGCCTCGGGCAAATAGAGCGGGCCCTTGAATCCGCAACCGGTGAGGCCGATCAGCAAAGCACAAAGAAGGAGGCGCATGCCGCGATTGTACGGTACCGCCTCTTCAGATCAGCAGGTACTGGTGGCCTTCGCGGCGCAGCGCTTTACGGCGCGCCGCGTAATCCGGCACGAGGCTGCCCACTGTTCGCCAGAAGCGCTGCGAATGGTTCATCTCCAGAAGGTGCGCGACTTCGTGCGCGACCACGTAATCGACGAGGCGCACCGGCATCTGTATGAGCCGCCAGTTCAGGTGGATGCGCCCGCTGCTGTGGCAGCTTCCCCAGCGCGTGCGGGCGCTGGAAAGATGCACTTCAGGTGAGGCATCCACGCCGAGCAGGCGGCGGTAATGCTCCACACGCTCCTTGAAGCACGCGAGCGCCTGCGCGTGCAGCCACTCGTGCACGAGGCGCGACACCCCGGCGGCGCCGCACTGCGCAGTGCCGACCAGAAGCTCAGGGCCCTGGAGCTTCACGCCCGTACCTTCGGGCACGAGCTTCAGCGTGAAAGGCTCTCCCAGCAGCATCAGCGGCTCGCCGTCGATCCAGTGGCGCGCGGGCGTGCGCCTGACCTGCCACTCCTCGAGCTTGCGAACGACCCATTCGCCGTGCGTGCGCAACAAGCGCTCGATCGCGGTCTGGGACGCGTCCCACGGCGCGCCGACCCGCAAGCCCTCTTCGTCGACGAGGATCGAGATCGCGCGGCGGCGCACGCTGCGCTTGATCGTGTAGCTCACGAGCCTGCCTTCGAGCGCGAGATGCGCGCGACCGACCGCCTGTTCCTGGCGGAAGCGCAGCGGTAAGTCGAGCTGGCCGGGCTTGGCGCGGTTCATGAGCTGCGTATGCGTCGGGTTTCGGTTTCGATCCACTCGCCGATCCGGCTGGCGAGCTCAGGTGCTTTTTCGGCGGCAGGCCGCACTGCGGGCCCGATGCTTATTGTGACGACTCCGGGATATTTCAGGAATGAATTTCTGGGCCAGTGATCGCCGGCGTTGTGTGCGATCGGCACGATAGGCGCGCCGGTCTGGAGCGCGAGCCACGCGCCGCCCGCCTGATACCGGCCGCTCACGCCCGGCGCGCTGCGAGTGCCTTCGGGGAAGATGACGATGTTAAAGCCGCTGGCGAGGCGCTCGCGCCCCTGGTCGAGCGTCTGGCGCAACGCGCGCCAGCCCTCCCTGCGGTCGATCGCGATTGGCGAGAGCATCGCCAGGCCCCAGCCGAAAAAGGGAATCCACAGGAGCTCGCGCTTGATCACCCACACCTGCGGCGGCAGCACGACCTGGAACGCGAGCGTCTCCCACGCCGACTCGTGCTTGGCCAGCACGATGAAAGGCTCGTCGGGTATGTTTTCCGCGCCGAGTACCCGATAGTGCACGCCGCAAACGCGCTCGAGGCTCCACATCATCAGCCTCGACCAGCCCGAGATGATGCGATAGCGGGTCAGCGGGGAGAACGGAAAGGTGAGGAGCGCCACGACCGAGTACACCGGCGTCGCGACGATCTGGATAAGCACGAACGCCAGGGAGCGCAACCACACGCTCGCCCTCATCGCACGATACTGCGCACCGCGTCGGCGAGATCGCTGAACACCCGGGTGCCCGCAGGCAAGCCGCCCGCCTCGTCGGTCTTGCGGCCTTTACCGGTGAGGACGAGGATAGGCGCGGCGCCGACCGCGGCGGAGGCTTCGAGGTCGCGCAGCGAGTCGCCGACGCTCGGCACCCCCTTCAAGTCGACGTTGAAGCGCCGCGCGATCTCGTCGAGCAATCCCGAGCGCGGTTTGCGGCAGTTGCACCCCGCATCAGCGGCGTGCGGGCAGAAGAAGATCGCGTCGATGCGCCCGCCGATCTGCGCGAGCGCGCGGTGCATCTTGTCGTGGATCGAGTTGAGCGTCGAGACTTCGAACAGGCCGCGGCCGACTCCGGACTGGTTGGTCGCCAGCACCACGTGATAGCCGGCGTGATTGAGGCTCGCGATTGCTTCGAGGCTGCCGGGTAGCGGGCGCCACTCGGTCGGCCCCTTGATGAAGCTGTCGCTGTCGAAGTTGATCACTCCGTCGCGGTCGAGGATGACGAGCTTCATCGGCGCTGCGCGGGGAGGCGTGAGGCGTGAGGCGTGAGGCGCAAGGTCAGGCCGCCAGGCGCGAGATGTCGGCGATGCGGTTCATCGTCTCGCGCAGCTGGGCGAGCAGCGCGATGCGGTTGTCGCGCAGCCGGACGTCGTCGCTCATCACCATCACCGCGTCGAAGAAAGCGTCGACCGGGGCCTTGAGCGCGGCGAGCGTCTTCAGCATGCCCGCGTAGTCCTGCTTCTCGTAGTGGGCGTCCGCTTTGCTTTTCGCGGCGGTGAATTCATTCGCGAGCGCTTTCTCGGCGGTCTCGACGAGCAGCTCCGGGTCGAACTGCGGCTTCACGCTGTCGGCCTTCTTGAGGATGTTGCCGATGCGCTTGTTCGCGGCGGCGAGGCTCGGCGCTTCCGGCAGGGTGTTGAACATCCTGACCGCGTCGAGGTGGGCGCGGATGAGATCGATGCGCGCCGGCTTCATCGCGAGCACCGCGTCGACCTCGGTGGCGCTGTAACCGGCGTCGATGAAATACCCGCGCATGCGGTCGAAGAAGAAAGCCATCAGCTCCGCTTGTGCCGGCTTAACGCCGAGTTTCGCGTCGAAAGCGGCGAAAGCCGCGGCGACGAGCTCGGTGAGGCGCAGCGGCAGGGCGCGCTCGCTGAGGATGCGGATCACGCCGAGCGCGTGGCGGCGCAGCGCGTAAGGGTCCTTGTCGCCGGTGGGCTGCTGGCCGATACCGAAGAGTCCCGCGAGCGCTTCGAGCTTGTCCGCGAGCGCGACCGCAGCCGCGGTCGTCGATTCAGGCAGGGTGTCGCCGGCGTAGCGCGGGTGGTAATGGGCTTCGATCGCTTCAGCGACCACCGCAGGCTCGCCGTCGTGCAAGGCGTAATAGCGCCCCATGATGCCCTGCAGCTCGGGAAATTCGCCGACCATGCCGGTGATGAGGTCCGCTTTAGCGAGCCTCGCACCGCGCTCGGCGAGTGAGGCATCGTCATGCAGCGCTCGCGCGTACTGGCCGGCGAGGCTTTGCAGCCTTTCCACCCGTTCGAGCTGGGTGCCGAGGCGGTTGTGGTACACGACATGCGCGAGCTGCTGAACACGGTCTTCCAGCCTGACCTTGCGGTCCTGGTCGTAGAAGAACTTCGCGTCGGAGAGACGCGCGCGCAGCACGCGCTCGTTGCCTCGAACGATGTTGACCGGGTCGTCGGTGCGCAGGTTGGACACCAGCAGGAACTTCGGCAGCAGCGTGCCGCTGCCGCGCGCAAACAGCGGGAAGTATTTCTGGTGCTGCTTCATCGACAGGATGAGGCACTCCTGCGGCACTTCGAGGAATTCGGCGCTGAAGCTTCCCCCATAGACGACCGGGAACTCGACCAGCGCGGTCACTTCGTCGAGCAGCGCTTCATCCTTCACGAGCACCGCGTCCGCTCCCGCGGCGCGTTCCAGCGCGTCGGCGATCTGCTGCCGGCGAGCGTCATAGCTCGCGATGACGCTGCCTCGGTCGCGCAGCACGCGCTCGTAATCGTCGGCAGCGGGAATCGCGACCGGACCGGCGCTCAGGAAGCGATGGCCGAGCGTCGCGTTGCCGCTTTCGATCTCGAGCACCTTGCCCGGAATCACACTCGACCCGTGAAGCATCACGAGGCCGTGCACCGGGCGCACGAATTCCGCATCGCCCGCACCCCAGCGCATCACTTTCGGAATCGGCAGGCTCTTGAGCGCGGCGGCGACTTTGGCGGCGAGTTGCGCTTGCAGCGCGCCGCCTTTCGCGGTCGCGCGATAGTAGAAGGCCCTGCCTTTGGGCGTGTCGCGTTGCTCGAGCGCATCGACTGCGACGCCGTTCTTGCGGGCGAAACCCTGCAGCGCAGGCGTCGGGTTGCCTTGCGCATCGAGGCCGGCTTTGACCGAAGGCCCTGCGAGCTCGACCGCTTTGTCCGGTGCGACCGCGCGCACTTTCGTGATCTGCACCGCGAGCCTGCGAGGTGTGGCGAACCGCCGCACCTCGCTGTCGGCTTCGAGAAAATCGTCGCGAGCAAGATCGGCTTGGAGCGCGTCCGCAAACGCGGCAGCGAGGCGCGCGAGCGCTTTCGGGGGCAGCTCTTCAGTGAGAACTTCGACGAGCAGGGTTTGCATCGGTTACGCCGGGATCGTTTCTTTGCACATCGGAAAGCCCAGCGCTTCGCGCGAGCCGTAGTACGCCTGCGCGACCAGGCGCGCGAGCGTGCGCACCCGACCGATGTAGGCCGCGCGCTCGGTCACTGAAATCGCGCCGCGGGCGTCGAGCAGGTTGAAGGTGTGCGAGCACTTGAGCACCATCTCGTATCCGGGCAGCACGAGTCCGGCTTCGATCAGGCGCTTCGCTTCGCTTTCGAAGTCGTTGAACTGCTGCAGCAGCCACGGCACGTTCGCGAGCTCGAAGTTGTATTTCGACTGCTCGACTTCGTTCTGGTGATAGACGTCGTGATACGTGACGCCATCGACCCACACGAGGTCATACACGCTTTCCTTGCCCTGCAGATACAGCGCCAGGCGCTCGAGGCCGTAGGTGAGCTCGCCGAGCACCGGGCGGCAGTCGAGCCCGCCGACCTGCTGGAAATAAGTGAACTGCGTGACTTCCATGCCGTTCAGCCACACTTCCCAGCCGAGTCCCCACGCGCCCAGCGTCGGCGACTCCCAGTCGTCTTCGACGAAGCGGATGTCGTTCACTTTCGGATCGACTCCGAGCGCGCGCAGCGATCCGAGATACAGATCCTGCAGATCGGGCGGCGAA
>JAQGNC010000064.1 GCA_028292065.1 Betaproteobacteria bacterium | reverse complement strand
ACTTCCAGGTCGTGGCCTTCCCACCTGCCGGCGAGCGTCGCGAGGTCGTGCGTGTAGGCCGCGACGAGCGCGTCGGCGGGGTAGTCTTCCGGCGCGATGTAATCCCCCTCGGGCGTGCGCTCGAACATGAGCAGGCGGTACGACATCACGCGCGCGCGCGACAGGCCGTCGCGCACTTCGTCGGGCACGGTGCCGAGGTCCTCGCCGATCACCATGCAGCGGTTGCGGTGGCTTTCGAGCGCGAGGATCGCGAGCAGGTCGCGGAACGGGTAGCACACGTAGGCGCCTTCCGCCGCGGAGGCGCCGGGCGGTATCCAGTACAGCCGGAACAGCCCCATCACGTGGTCTATGCGCAGCGCGCCCGAGTAGCGCATCGTGGCGCGCAGCGTTGCGATGAAAGGATCGTAGCGTGCGGCTTTGAGCGCGTCCGGCCGCAGCGGGGGCAACCCCCAGTTCTGGCCTTTGAGGTTCACTTCGTCGGGCGGTGCGCCCACGCTTGCGCCGACGGCATACACGGCCTGGTTCGCCCAGCTTTCCGCGCCGCCGCGATCGATCGAGATCGCGAGGTCCTGGTAGACGCCCACGGCGTAGCCGAGCTCGTCCGCGCGCGCGCCTGCGCGCTTCAACTGGAGCGCGGCCTGCCACTGCAGGTATTCGTAGTATTCCATACGCTCGACGTTCTCCCGCTCGAACTGGGCGACTTCGGGCGCGTCGGGGCTTCGATACGCTTCAGGCCACACCGGCCAGCCCCATAGCGCCGCGTCCTGGGCGTGGAAATGCTCCTGCAGCGCTTCGAAAAGGGCGTGCTGTCGCAGGCGCACTCCGCCGTCCCTCTGGAAGCTGCGAAAAGCCCGTCCGCGCTCGGCTTCAGGCTCGAGGTGATGCTGCCGGAAATGGCGGTAGGCTTTTTCGAGCAGGGGAAATTTGAGCGCGGCGATCGCGGGATAGTCGACGAGCTCGCTGCCGCGGGCGGCCTGCAGCGCCGACTGGAAGCTCGCGGTGCCCATCGCCGCGAGTACCTCGGCTGACTCCCGCGTGTCGGGAATCGCTTCCACGTCGATGTAGATGACGTTGAAGAAAAGCCTCGACGAGGGGCTGTAAGGGCTCGCGTGCTGCGGATTGTGCGGGTAGAGCGCGTGCAGGGGATTGGCGCCGACCACACCCGCACCGCGATGGCCCCATTGCTCGACCACGGTGCGCAAATCGGTGTAATCGCCCATGCCCCAGTTGCGCTCCGAGCGCACGCTGTAGAGCTGGACCACCGCGCCCCACGTGCGCGCGCCGCCCTGGATCGCGGGCGGGATGTAACAGCTTTCCGGCGCGACGATGAACGAGACCCAGTCGTCGTCGCCGACGTCCGGCCCGCGCAGGCTGTAGCGGTGATAGCCGCACGGCAGCCGGTCGCGCCAGTCGAAAGCGACTTCGACGTAGCGCTCGCCGTCGACCTCTCCGCGTCCCAGGGTCTCCAGGTCGCAAGGCCTGAAGTGGCCGCTGAGCACCTCGCCGCCTTCGAGCGCGAAGGTCCAGTGATACATCGCAGGCCCATCGTTCTCGCGGAAGTGGAAACGCATGCGATACGGCGCTTCGTCGACGCAGAAGACTGCGACGCGAGGCGCGACCTCCCGCCACGCGCGCGCCTCGTGCGCATGCAGCGCCTGGTCGAGGTCGCGCTCGTCGTCGCCGAGCGCACCGAGCGCCTCGAGCAGCGCGAGGCGCGTCTCGTCGGTTGCGCGCTGGGTGCCGCCCCAGATGTCCTGGTACTCGGCGATCACGCCGAACCTGCGGCTGAGCGCGTCGAGCGCGGTGTTGGTTGGTTCGGGCTGAGATTCCGGTTTCATGATCCTGTCGGGAATGGGCTATACCGCCGCAGCTCCCGTTTATGCACGTAGCGGGCCGGGTCCGGCGTATACCGGCGCGGCGTGCCGAATCGGTTGCCCCGTTGCGTCGTTACGCGTCCCATCCATTGCCGGCCTTCTGCTCCTGCAGGAGCACCAGCGAGCGCCCGTGCAGCGGATAGGCCGCGCCCGCGTCGATCGCGTGCCCGCGGGCGAGACCGTCCTCGTAGGCCGTATCCATGACGATGAGCCACCTCGCCTCGGGCACGTATTTGGGCAGCAGGAAAGGGATTTCCTCGTCGCTCGCGTTGAAGAGCACCAGGAAGCTCCCATCGGTCAGCGGCCGGCCGTGCTCGTCGATCTCGGCGAGGCCTTCGCGCGAGAGGTACACGCCGAGGCTGCGCGCGTCGGGCTGGTGCCATTCGGCCTCCGTCATCTCCAGGCCGTCGGGTTTCAGCCAGATGATGTCTTTGACTTGCGAGCCGGGGAGCGGGCGGCCGCGGAAGAAGCGCGTGCGGTGGAAGATCGGGTGCTCGCGGCGGATGTCGATCATGCGTGTGAAGAACTCGAGCTGGCGCCGTTTCTCCAGCGTGAGGTTCCAGTCGTACCACGACACCTCGTTGTCCTGGCAGTACGCATTGTTGTTGCCGCGCTGGGTGCGGTCGATCTCGTCGCCGCCGAGCATCATGGGCACGCCCTGCGACAGCATCAGCGTCGCGATCAGGTTGCGCTTCTGCCTCGCGCGCAGCGCGTTGATCGCAGGGTCATCGGTCTCGCCTTCGACGCCGCAGTTCCACGAGCGGTTCTCGTTGAAGCCGTCGCGGTTGCCTTCGAGGTTCGCCTCGTTGTGCTTGACGTCGTAGGTGACCAGATCGTGCAGCGTGAAGCCGTCGTGGCACGTGACGAAGTTGATGCTGGCGTAAGGGCGCCGTCCGTTGTGCTCGTAGAGGTCGCTCGAGCCCGTCAGCCGGCGGGCGAATTCGCCGATGATGCCGCCGTCGCCTTTCCAGTACGAGCGCGTCGTGTTCCTGTACTGGTCGTTCCATTCGGTCCATCCGGCAGGAAAATTCCCGACCTGGTAACCGCCTTCGCCGAGATCCCACGGCTCGGCGATCAGCTTCACCTGGGAAATCACGGGGTCCTGACGGATGATGTCGAAGAAGGCGCCGAGGCGGTCGACTTCGTGCGACTCACGCGCCAGTGCGGAAGCGAGATCGAAGCGGAAACCGTCGACGTGCATATCGGTGACCCAGTACCGCAGCGAATCCATGACGAGCTGGAGAGCGCACGGGTTCTGCATGTTCAGCGTATTGCCGCAGCCGGTGAAATCGACATACAGGCGCGGGTTCTCCGGGTTCAGGCGGTAATAGCAGGCATTGTCGATCCCGCGAAAAGACAGCGTCGGCCCCAGATGATCGCCTTCGGCGGTGTGGTTGTAGACCACGTCGAGGATCACTTCCATCCCGGCCGAGT
>JAQGNC010000072.1 GCA_028292065.1 Betaproteobacteria bacterium | reverse complement strand
CGTTCTGCGGGGTCTGGACATAGGGCGTGTCGCCGTAGTCCTGTGCGGACGCTGACGCCATCATCAGGAAAGCGGTGACGATCGACGCGAAGCGTGTTGCGATCGAACGCGGCTTGCGACTCGCCTCAGGCAGGCACGCGCAGCCGCGGGCGGCGTTTACTCGGGAATCCATGGAGATCTCAATGAAGAAGAGCGGTGCCGGCGGCAGGCGTCGCCGCAGCGGAGTTGCCGGCGCGCCTGGCGCTCCAGTCGGTTCTCGCCTGAAGCCTCGCCGCGGAGAGATCCGCGGTGCCGCCGATATAGCCGCCGAGCACCTTGCCGGTGAACTGGTGTTTGATACGCACGCCTTCGATTTCAGCGGTCAGCTCGAAGCTGAGCTCGTCGCCCTGGAGCCTGGTGTTCTCGAGCGGCACCGCGCGTCCGGCCACCTGCGCCGAACCGGAGACTCGCTGGAATTCCTGCGCGAGCGTGAACGCATACGGCACCGGCTTGCCGCGCACCAGCACTTCGGATTGCCACGAGCCCGCGATCTTCGCCGGGATGATCCACAGGAAGATGTCGCTGATCCCGCCCGAGCCGCCGTACTTGTCCTTCGCCTCGAGCTGCTCCTGATGGTCGGGCTTCCAGTCGTCCATCGAAAAATCGTGAGAGACGATGCGCGTGCCGGGCTTCAGGTCGAGCAGCTTGGGCCTCAGCTCGAGATTCACTCGCGGCAGCAGATACATCGTGACGACGCTCGCGGGCGCGAGATCGGTCTCGAATAGATCCTGGCGGGCGAACGCGACCTTGTCGGTCACGCCGGCCTTGCGCGCGTTCTCGTTGGCTTCGGCGATCCGGGTCGGATCGAGGTCGACGCCCTGCCCGCGCGTGCCGAATTTCTTCGCCGCGGTAACGACGATGCGGCCGTCGCCGGAACCGAGATCGATGAGGTAATCCTGCGGCCCGACCTTGCCGATCTCGAGCATGCGATCGACGACCACTTGCGGTGTCGGCACGTAAGGCACGCTCGCATCCGCCGCGTAGGACGCCGGGAAAACGACCAGCGCGAGCGCCGCGGATGCTGCCTGCGCCGCGCGCAGCAGCGGGGACGGAAACGATTGCATAGGGGGAGTCGGGATAGCTTATGATTTGCAGCCGCTCATTATAGCCGCTCCCGCCCAGCATGCTCCTCTACGCGATCATCTTCGTCTCAGGCGCCGCGATCCTCGCGCTCGAGCTGCTCGCCTCGCGCATCATGACGCCCTACTTCGGCGTCAGCCTCTATATCTGGACCGGCATCCTCTCGATCACGCTGGTCTCGCTCGCGCTCGGGTACCAGGCCGGCGGCAGGCTCGCCGCGCGTCAGCCGGCGACAAAAGCGGGCGCGGCGCGGCTGCTCGAGCTCTATGCGCTGATGCCCGCGCTCGCCGCGATCGCCATCGCCATCGCGTGCCTCGTCTATCCCCGCGCGTTCGCCGCGCTGGCGAACTGGAGCCTCATACCCGGCGCGTTCGCGGCGTGCGTCGTACTGTTGTTCCTGCCGCTCGTGGCCGCCTCCGCGATGAACCCGCTGCTGGTCGCGATCCGCCTGCGCACCGCGCGCGCGAGCGGGACGGGCGATGCCGGCGCAGGCAAAGTGTTCTTCGTGAGCACGCTCGGTTCGGTGGCGGGCGTGTTCGTCACCGCGTTCGGGCTCATTCCGTATATCAGCAATTTCGCGGCGGTGCTCGTCGTGTCGGTGGTGCTAGCGCTGCTCACGGTGGCCGCGGTTGCGCTTTCGCCGGCGCACGGCAGGAAAGGCCTTCCCAGTGCGCTCGCGGTGCTTGCACTGGTGCTCGCAGGCGCACTGCTGTGGAACGCCGACAGCTACACCGGACGTAAGGGACCGTTCGCGTACGGCGGCACGACGTGGCGCGTCGAAGCCGCCGAGAGCTCGCTCTTCGGCACAGTGAAAGTACTGCGCAGCGCCGATCTCGAAAGCGGCCGTTTTCTTCGCATGTATTTTCAGGACGGCCTCACCCAGAACACGGTCGACTCGAACAACCGCTCGACATCCTTCTACACCTACGCGCTCGAAGCGCTCGCGCGCGGCTATAAACCCGACATGCACGGCGCGCTGGTGCTCGGCCTCGGCGCGGGCATGGTGCCGATGCGGCTCGCGGAGACCGGCGCGCCGGTCGAAGTCATCGACATCGATCCGGTCGCGCGACGCATCGCGGAGAAGTTCTTCGGGTTCAGTCACCGCAAAGCGACGCCTCACCAGGCCGACGCGCGGACTTTTCTGCGGGGCTGCAACGGCGCCTACGACGTCGTGGTCGTCGATCTCTTCCACGGCGACGGCACACCGGATTACCTCGTGACGCGCGAGTTCTTCAGCGACCTGCGCGCGTGTCTCGCCGAGGGCGGTGTCGCGGTGTTCAATACGTTCGCCGACCTCGATCGGGCGACGAGCTACGCGCACTTTCTGGTGACGTTAAAAAGCGAGCTCCCGCACCTCGCGCTGTATCGTCCGGACTCCGGCGGCGCCTCGCACGTGAACAGCTTCGTCGTCGCCTCGGAGCGGCCGCTGCCGCCGCTCACGAAAGTGACCTTCGACGACGCGCCCGGGAAACTGGAGGAAGCGCTGTGGAACATGCTGTCCGCGCCCGTGCCCCTCACGCCCGGGCTTTTCGCCGGCGGGCGCATCGTCACCGACGCGGTGAACGCCGCCGCACACGACTTCGCGCAGATGCAGGTGGGTTACCGCAGGAGCGTGGTGCAAGGCATACCAGCAGGGATGCTGATGAATTGAAGCCGGGACAGGCGCCGGCTTCAATTCGGTGAACGACTTAAAGGAAAGGAAGCGTCCGGCCGGTGCCGTGGAACCCTAAAGTCGCCGCGCGCTCCAGCGCGCAGTCTTGCCAGCGCTCAGTTCCACCGTCCCCTGCATCGAGTCGCCGGTCGCGGTGCCTTTGAAATTGCGCCGCACCGCGCCGTCCATGACGGTGAAACGAATGTCTTCGCCGCGCAGCGTGGCGTAGGTGAGCTTCGCGGGTTTGGCCGCGGCTTCGGCGCTGCCGCTGACGATCTGGTATGTCTGCTTGAGCCCGAGCTCGTACTGCTCGGCGCCTTCGATCTGCACCTTCCACTTGCCCTGCACTTTGGCCGGCACGATCCACAGGCTGATGGTCGCGCGGGGCACGCCGTTGATCTTCTCTTTCTCCGGCACGTCGAGGACGATCTGGTCGTCCGGATGCCACTCGTCGAAGCTGTAGTCGTGCGAGACGACCCGCGTGCCGGGTTTCGCCTCGAGGAAAATCTTCGGGCGCAGGTTGATCATCATCGACGGCAGGAGATACAGCGTGATCACGCTGGCGCGCGAGAGATCCGCCTTGAAGACGTCCTGCACGTGGAAGGAAGCGCGCTCCGCGATGCCGAGGCGAGCCGCTTCCGCATTGCTGTACCTCACGAGCGCCGGGTCGATATCGACGCCGTAGCCCGCCGCCTTGAGCTGCGAGGCCGCGGTCAGCACGATCACCCCGTCGCCGGAGCCGAGATCGACGACGAAATCCTTCGGCCCGACATTCGCGATGCGCAGCATCGATTCGACGACGACCTGCGGCGTCGGCACGTAAGGTCCGCCGCTGCGCTCGGGCTCTTTCTCCTGAGCGCCGGCGTGCGACGCGACGCACAGCGCCGCCGCGCACGCGGTCACTTGCAAGAGCTTCCTCAATGCACCCCTGCTGCAGGCGAGGGCGCCTGCGCTACGTCGAAGCTGTTTCACCCGTTCACCCGTTCACCCGTTCACCGAATTTTCACCACATCCCGCCGTCCGCCGGCTTCACGAACTTCAGCACGAATTCGTCGTTGCGCACCGCGTTCTTGAAAACGTTCGCCTCGCGCGGGTCTTCGGGATTGCGCAGGAAATTCGCCGAGCCCGCGTAGCGGAACCCGGCCGCTTCGACTTCCCGGCGCACCAGCGCTTCATCGATGCGGTGCAGGGATTTGCCGACTTCGATGCCGGCGCCGGCTTTCGCCGAGTGGTCCGCGACGATATAAACGCCGCCGGGTTTCAGCGCTTCGAACACCGCGCGATTCATCTTCGGCCGATCGACGCCGAGGAACGTGGTGTCGTGATAGACGAAGTTGAAAGTGACGAGGTCGAGGTTGCGCAGGTCCGGCGGCACCGGATCGTCGAACGGCCGTGCGAGCGGCACGACGTTGCCCATCGTCCCGCGCTTCATGCGCTCGGCAAGCCGTCCCTTGACGACGTTCTCGAGCATCTCCGGGGTGTTCTGCGCGTAGACGATGCCGTCGTCGCCCACCACGCGCGCGAGCAGCTCGGCGTTGTAGCCCGCGGCTGCGCCCATGTCGAGCACGTGCATGCCGGGGCGCACCGCGTAGAACTGGAGCAGCTTCTCCGGCTGGCGCCGCTGGTCGAGAACGCGGTCGGCGTCGGTGCGGTCCTGCGCCTGCACGATCGGCGCATAGTCGGGAAGGGGCGGAAGCTGGGCC